>NZ_SCFG01000006.1:0-242735 GCF_022496645.1 Pseudomonas sp. TMW22089 | reverse complement strand
AGGGCACGACCTGATCCATCTCAATCAGGAAACGCTCACGGCGGGTCTGCTTACGTTTGCCTGCGTACTCGGCATCAGCGAAAGACATTTGCTTCATCGGGGCTCAACCGTTCAGTTCGTGGGACAGGCGTATTTCACCAGATTTGGAAGTCCTTTTCAGAGTTTCCCTAAAAATGAAGTGTCTGGAATTAGCGCCGAAGGTCGTATTGACCTAATAAAAGACTTCTACCAGCAAGTTTTTTCAGACTACCCCATTCATTTCATCGTGCTGCATGGAGATGAAGACGTTAATCTAAAAGACCATAGCGACCATCCTCATATTTTTATCTCAACCAAGAATAACAAGACTGGGTGTTATGACTTACGTGAAACGCAAATCAAAAAAGTTAACTCCTACCTAAAAAAGCATCGCCCAGGAATAGAATTGATTGGCGAGACACCTGATTTTTTGGAGTCTCAATTATTGTTTGGTTATTTGCAGGATATGTTTTATGCATACACGAACAATCGTCTATTGAAAAACACCCCCTTTTACGCAAAAAAAAACGAGAAGACAGAGGGACACATGAACACGCTCCGCCACATTAATGGCGAAGCTAAAAAGCCCAAATCTGAACGAACCTTTAACCTTTATACACTTGCCAAGGAACAGAGGGATGAGGCTATTAGAAAAGCCGAGTTGGCAAAGCAGGAAGCTGGACAGGCAGAACAAAAGGCGCAGAAAGCACAAGAATACACTCACAAGGCTAATCAATACGTTAAAGCACAGTTGACCAAGGCAGGAGATGCCATAGAGCAACAGCGACTCGCAGAGCAAGCCACAGCAGAAGAACGGGAGCAAGCAGAGACTTATCGTAAGAAGAGTCAAAAATACCTGCAAAACATAGCAGATAAGAGCATAGAGTCCGCTCGAATTCAGGGCGAAATCACAAGCCGACTAGCAGAGTTGAAATTGTTCAAATCAAATCTGGGTGATTTAATAGCGGGAATAGTAGCTTGGTTTGATGAGTTATTTAAAGAGAAGCGTCAAGACATACAAGATATGTATCTTGAACGAGCTAGAATTGCTTACTTGAAGATACAAATAAACGATAGAACCGAGCATCACGAATTCATCAAAGAAGCAGACAGGGAAATAGACCAGCATCTAAAAATTTTAGATGAGCATCGCAATGAACTTCCTGAGTTGCCAGAGTCGAGTTACATTAAGGGTAAAATAAGACCAGAATGATAACAAACCACCCGAAGGTGGTTTTCGTATAACACAAGTATTTATGATGAATTCACATTGTAGCATTTATTCGCTGCTTATTCTCGACAAGTTAACACCACTTGACAATACTTGTATCTTTATTTCTTTTGCCATTGGTGCTTTAACTACTTTCTCTGACGTTAATTCAACATAGTTCACAACTGCATTTATACCAACAAGCCTAATACTTTTAAGCACGAGAGACTTACTGGCGCTTGCTTTGGCAGTGATATTGCCATTGCCTACTAGTTTATCTATCGAGCGCGGGAGCACTATTTTAACGTCTGCATTACCTGCCCCAACAACTGATTGGAACTTGCTGATAATGGAGCTTATCTTTTTGGCATCATATGAGCCATTGCTCAAATCATTTATGCTTATAGTCAACTTGTGGCGTTCTTTACCAGCCCAGCCATCCGCAGCCAAATTATTTAAGTACGTGCTAAACGAGTCATCAACCATTAATCGTGATGATGTGAAGTGCATATTACTTAACAGCCCTGTAACTTTCTCACGTACTACCGGAGCGGTATTGTCCACAGCACCTTGCGCAGTGCACGTATTGTTTAAAATGGCCCAATCACCATAAGGATAAGCAACCTCTGATTTGCTATTTATTGCTTTATAGCGGAAGTATTTTTTAGAACCTGTTTCACGTGGCCCACAACCCTCTGATTTGTACTCAACAGTCATATCTGTCGTTTGAGCCTTGCAGGAAGTAGTGTCAATTGACGCAACATTGAAAACAGTATTAGTTTTCATTGAGCCTGAATTATAAGATGAGACATACTCACCATAGCTATAAACAGAGCCAGAATAACTCCCAGCAACTGCTCCGTAGTAAGAGTCACAGGAAACCTCCTCTACACCATCTTTTCTTTCAGTGTCTTGCGTCGGGACGACAGCGCAGGTATTTGAAGCATTAGACCATCCTGATAGATTTTTAGTGGAACCATCGGTCCAAACCTCAAAGGTTCTTTTCTGCTGAATAGCACCTTTTTGCCCCTCGGGACAACTTACAGTTCTGTGCTCTGTTGTGGTACTTTTATAGACAGGAGTGGAAACCTTACAAGTATTTGATTTAACCCTAGCATTCCCCCAGTAAACCCCCACGCACCCTTGGCCAGAGTCGTTATTTGCACCGGTACTCAGTGTTATGCTCCCCGTCTGTCCTGCTGGGCAAGCGACTACTTTTGTACATACTGCTCGCCAAGTACCTCCGTCTGCATAAACATTTGAAAAAGAGGTTAGTAGCGCTAAGGTCATTACTGTTTTTATTATTTTCATTTTCAATCAATTTGCGTATACCTTAATTGTATCACGCAAACGAAAAAAGGCGCTCCACTCGATATGGCTCGCCTATTCGCACAAACTATGATTTTACTTTTTTGCTAGTGCCGGTGTTTCTTTGCTTGTTGCCGTGTCAGGGTTTTTTACTAGCTTGTAGTCCTTCCAGACGAACATAGGGGGCTTAGTAATTTTAACTGCGCTACCGCCACCGTTGTTCGGATTACCGCTACCGTTCCCACCAGCCAAGGCGCTGAATGAAATCATGGCGCTAATAACTAAAACAAAACAATTTAACTTTCTCATAATAAATACCTTCTTATATGTATAGAGTTACATTTTTCAAGTTAATGTAAATAGCAAGCCTCTGATAAAAGGAAGTTAGTTACTAAATGCACCACGTATGGTTGAGCGTATAGAGCTGGATACTTGGCTTTTAGCGGTGTTGCTTGCTTCTTTGACCATATCCCCAAGAAATGACGAGCCTTCATCAGCGACGGTTTGCTGAGCCGTTCCAGTGGTGCTGGTAACGCTTGCGTTGGATTGGTTCTGCTGTGGAAGGAGCGACCCTGCCTGCTGTTGCAATTCTGCACAGCCGGTCATTCCTACGACTCCAAGTCCTAACAGCACTGACATAACTGTCTGTTTCATAAGGTAATCCCTTGCCAATCCAACCGAACCACTCGACTAGACGAAACGTGACTATACGAGAAATGTCTAATGGCTAGCAATAGACTAGCCAGATTATGACCTTCTAGGCTCAAAGGATAGGTGTAAGTATCTGATTTTAAGGAATTTTCCTCATGACTCAGAGAGCGACGGTTGCCCTTGGCAAGCGAATCAAGGAGTTACGACTAGCCAAAGGATGGACACAAGCAGAGTTAGCGGAAGTCTTGGGATGTGAAGCGATGACGGTTAGCCGTTATGAGCGAGGTGAATACGCCCCAAGCATTGAGGTTTTAGAGCAAATTTCGCTTGCTCTGAACGCCTCATTGGACTTGTTTTTCGTGAGCCAGGAACAACCTGCTCCGACGAGTTCAAACCTTCGGCATGACCTTTGTGACATTGCTTATCAGGCAGATGAGGAGGCACTACGTGAAATTGTTGGTGCCGCTAAGAAAATCCTTTCCAATAAGTAGAAGCAAAAACAAAACCCCTTAAAATTTGCACTTTAAGGGGTAAATGGTAAGTTAATACAAGGAGTAGAGATTAGGGAGCGACCAAGCCTATTAATTTCTACATTCAACGCTTTGTATATTCAATATATCATTTCAAGTTGAAGTAGCAAGAGCCAGTCTCTAATTTTCCTCCAAAAAACTAAAATAATTTAGAGGAGAATATGAATAGTGCTTTAAAACTCAACCCCCAGCCATCGCTTTATAGTTATGACAGAACAAACAAACTCCCAGTAGACTACGATAGTATTTTCGAGCCGCTTCTTTATCACCCAAAAAACGACAAGAAAAATGCCTTTTTTTACATAAAAGCAGATGAGGCTATTTTTCCATACGCAGACAAGAAAACAAACACAATCAAACTCGCTAAACAGACGAGACATAACATTAACGACCTTGAAACTGTTCTATCACAATATAAAGGCATGTCAGGCATTACAGCTACGGCTAATCGTTTTAATGGAAGGTCTCGCAAAGGAGAGGATTTGATATGCTCAATAATGTTTTATTGCGATGCAGATATTTACAAAATCGAGAGTAAGAAACACCTCACGAAAGAACAAGTCATCACAGATATTCTTGACCATTGCGAAGCAAACAACATACCTTATCCGAACATCATAAATTATTCGGGCGGGGGGTATTACTTAAAATGGCTTTTCCTTACGGAATGCACAAAATATCAGTTGAGTGGAACAGCGTATATGAGGGTCGAGGAAGCCATTATTAGGCTATTCGCAGAGTTCGGTGCAGATAACGGTGCAAAAGATATTACTCGTATCTTACGACTGCCCGGCACGCTCAATCCAAAAGTAGACCGAACTGACAGACTTTGCGAAACGATTTTTTATAATGATGTTAGATACACGATGGATGAATTACGCTACGCTTTTGATAAATTCCAAAAGCCAGAGAAAATCAAAATCCCCAAGCCAAAAAAACAAACCCTCGAAATCGTTGCTCCAAAACCTAAGCTGGAAGGTGTGTATAAAAAGCGTGACCCATCCCAAAGACCAGCAATTACTAAGTCTAATTTGCAACTCGCCAAAGACCGTTACGATGATTTGAAGACGCTTATTAAATTAAGGAGCGGAAATGTTCAGCACTCTCGTATGCTGTTCTTGTTTTGGCTATTGAATTTCAAGGCTTTGTGTGGCGCAACTAATTTCGTTGATTTTGAACAAGATGCACTTAAAATCGCAAGCAGTCTCAATTTTGACATCTCCGAATGGTCGCTTGATGACCTATGCACCCTTGAAAGGAAGGTTATTAGACATAATAGAGGTTACTCAACTATCAAGAAGCAGAACGGTGAGCATTTCAAGTTTTCGAACCTTTACACACCTAAAAATGAAACATTGATAAATACTTTTGCAATCACTGGCGATGAGCAAGCGCACCTGAAAACGATAATATCGCCCGAGGAAAAGCAAAGGCGTAGGGCACAGAAGCGTTTAGATATGGGTATGAAACCCCAATCAGGAGAGGCTACAAGTCAGCCTTGGATTGCATTAGGTATCAGTCGAAGAACCTATTACAGCCGAAAGAAAGCGGGGGGGGTATGACCTCGTTCATCAAGTTGCACTTTTTGGTCTACTACTGGTATGGCTTTTTCGTGCTCTTGGGTCTTATTTCTTTTTTCTTCATGAGTTAAAATAAAAGACACTCTCTCGTGTTATTCCTGTATTAAACCCAAGGTAAACAAAAAGCCCAATCAAGGGCTTGTTATTATTGTGAAGCATTAGAGATTTGCGTTTAAGCGTACAAACGCGAGTGTTAGTGCTTTTCCTCCATTATTACCACAAGCAGCGGCAACATCTTTTATTGCGTATTTAGAGCCATAAGGCACTGCTAGACCAGTGTCCCAACCAACGGCCTTCTGTGCTCTAACAATATTTGAACAAACTTCTCCTGTCGGGACATTGGTGTAAGTTACAGTGAATCCACTAGGCGAAGTTCCTATAAGAGTTACTTTTCCACCGAACACGTTACTTATCGTCTCTCCATCAGCACCTACCTTTAAACTATTAGGAAATATCCCAAGTTGAAGTGCTATCTTGTTGTTTGCCAAGGCAGAAGTATCGTCGCTGGCAAATAATTGCTCTGTTTGAGAAAATATAGTTGAAAGCTCTTTGTTGACTGTTGATGCATTGCTAGCATTTCGTGAGCTTGAATAAAGTGCAAAAACCCCAGCGACAACAGCCGCAAAAATCGCGAACCATATCAAAGCTTCAATTAATGTAAGTCCTGTATTTCTTGATGTGTGATTTAGTTTCATATATATGTTTAATGTTATTCATTTAATTTAACATATGTATGTGAAATTTTTTGCGCTTGGCCTTGATTTTGGCTGTTTAAATGTTGCGCTGATATTGTTTAGTGTTGTTATTAAACGAAGTCAATGTTTTATGTTATGATAAAATCATTGCGTTATTTTTATGAAGACCGCCATTGGCGGTTTTTTCATATGCTTTTTTTGACGATAAATAATCAGTCAAAAAGTTTGAACTCATCCCCTAGATTTGTAAGGCCGTATTTTGTTAGGTATGTACCATCATTTGTGTTGTGCACAGTCGATATAGGCTCGCTATTAATGCCGACGATTGTTTTCATTTTTTTTGAATCTTTATTGTAATCGAAGTGAAACGTAAATCTATTAGAAACTAGGAAGTTTATTATTTCGAGTCTGGTATCCTCTTCGAGGAAGAACGTAATAAACTGCTGAACTGTCTCGAAGGTCAGATTTGAACTGGGTGTGGATGAAATGGTTATGTGTTGTTCGCGGCGCTCTTTGAGTTTCGATACGGCTTCTTCTGCTAACGCTAATTGTTTTAGTAGGATAGATGGATAGATACCATCGGTGATGCCTTCTGCCGAGCGTTCAAGATTTTCTAAGCGAATTTTTTCTTTGTTAAGTTCTTCCTCGATTTTAATTAGTTCTTGGTTGTTCTTTTTGTGCTCGCTCTTACCAGACATGATTTTTATAAAAGCAGTCGATAGAGTTAGCATGCCGCTGTCAGTACCTAGTTTTTCCAGTTCTGTAAGTGATTTGTATACGGTATCACCGAATTCTTTCTTTTCGTCCTCAGATTGAGTGCTCAGCCATTTTATTGCCTCGGCTGTTTCGATAGCGTCAAATAAGATGCGCACAGCAAAATCATATCTAATACGGTTGTTACATTTTTTTTGTTGTTCGAAGTTGCTTCTGCAACTCAGATAGTAGTAGTGTTTTTTACCTTTGCCAAAATTATGCATGAAAAACATGCTTTCGCCACACTGTCCGCAACGTGCAGTATGGCGGAATATATTCACATTACCGACGCTTGCGCGACCCACACGCTTCGTCACTTTACGTTGCTGCATCGCTTGGCGTGCTTCTTCGAAAAGCTCATAACTTATTATTTGTGGATAATAGTTTTCGATATATTTATCGAACTGCATTTTCCCATCGACTTTCTTTTGCGAGTACAAAAAGCCAAGAGGGTATTTTGTCTTGAAAATATCTTTCACTCGGTTGTTCGTCCAGCGTACAAGCGAGTCTTTATTCGTTTGTTTAATCGTTGCCGTGACGCCCTGTAATTTCAGAGACTCAAAAACTCTGATTAATTCCTCTGCCTGCTCTTGGTGAGGTTCAAATTTTTCAGTGATTTTGTTGTACTGAACACCGAAAGGAGGGCGCTTTACGTTGAACGGCTTTTGGTCTTCGTCCGCTTCTTTTTTCGCTTTATTCCAAGCCGACAGCCTCCGAACGGATTTTGTCCTGGACTCTTCGTGGGCTCGTTTCGCAATCACAGATAAAAGAATATCTTGGGAAAGGTCGTCAATCCCATTTTTTTCTGATGCTTTTTCGTACCGCTGGTTGTCTATTGTCGTGACTAGAATAATTCCTTTTTCGAGAATTCCGTTGACCAACTCCTTCGCTTGCAGGAGGCGCTGCCGACTCAGCCGGTCAATCGACTCAACGAAAACGTAATCGCCCTGCCGAATTTGTAAGGAGTCAATTTGGTCTATCAGTTCTTTGAGTTTTCCGTGCGTGCGGTTTTTTCCTGAGTACGCTGATACACCGTTTTCATAGAAAAAATTCGTGTCAGGAATGTCTACCCGGTACTGCTCAGCGAGCACCCGAATGGACTGCTTCTGGCGCGTTACAGAGTCTTTGTCATCACCGCCTTGGCGTTTCGTCGAATGACGAATGTATGCGTAGCCAGCAGGCTGTAAAGCGGTCATAGACACTCCATAGTAAATTGTTAGTAATAGATGCATTGTACAAGACCAACCACATGCCGGTACGTTTCCTGATTTACGTGGCGATTACGGCCTTGACCCGCTTGCTGATCTCCAACGTCTCCCATCACAACCCGCCGGACATGGGCGTGGTGTACCTGACCGGAGCGATCTTGTTGCTGGCGCTGGCGATTCTGGTGGTGCGCTATGCATCGTCGCAGTTCCCGTCGGTGAAAATAGAGAACCCCCGGCGCAAGACCGGCGCAGGTTCAGGTGAACACCCGGAAGTGGAGAAGGGCGAGTTGTAGACGCTGTGTAAATTTGTCTCCTGCAGATTTGCGTCTCGGCAGTTTCTTCAAAGCATAAAAAAGGGCGGGCTTACCGAAGTAAGCCCGCCCTTTTTAGTACGCTCTGGGCGCTGAATCAGCTGATTTTATCGAGTTCTTTTTCTTTCTCCAAAAACTCTTCTTCAAGCAAATCATCAGCAGTCTGTTTTGGCTCTTTTTCTTCAAAGCCTTCAACGGCCAGTTTAGGGGTGTGTTTGCCACGCAGCTTGCCGAAAAGGTGCTCCAGCTTGTGCTCCAGTTTTGTCGCGGCACCTTCTACCGCTTCTGTCAGGGAATCAGCGTCGTGGGAAACGAGAAATGGCTGGTGTCCTTTAGGTCGTGCCTCCATTTTGCAACGTTTGTCTTTAGTACCTGACTTGCCACCGTTTTCATCGCTGACATGCACGATGACTCGAGTCAGGTCTTCCAAATGACGTTCGAGCGTAACTTCAACTGTCGCTGTTACCCAGTTCTGGGTACGTACGTCAACGGCGATGTTCTTATCGGAAAAGACTTCAGTTTGCATAATTCTTCCCTTATATAGCGTGCTCGTGTGAGGTCTGACGGCCTCGTGTATTCAAAGGTTCCTCGTCATCGCTCAGTTACAGTGTTTGGGCCGATGAACAAATATTTCAAGCACTATTTTCCGCAAGTCTCGCCAGCCATGACCGGCGTCAGTCTTTGATGAGACGGACAAGCCCGCGTGTGCAGGCTATGGTCGATTTATATCAAAATGCGACGACGGCTCGCCGGCTCAGATTATGTAGAACAGCATCAGGCTGCAGGAGCGAGCTTGCTCGCGAACGGTCTGCAATCATGGCGAAAAGCTCGCTCCTGCGGGGGCTGGCTCAGGTTCCGGGTTCAATCGACACCCGTAGCTGCAGGCCGTCATCTATTTTTGCATCTGATAATGTTTATCATTAGTATCGCTTTCCTTTTCGACCTGTATACCGATCCCCCACCCATGACCTCTCCCGATCTCAATGAAGGCCCCGGCAGTGACACGCGTCATGGACGAGCGCATTTTCTGCAGGTGTTTTTATCTCAGCGGTTACAAATGGAAGCCCTGGTGAGCCGCCGTGTCGGATGCCGGGCTACGGCGGCCGATCTGGTTCAGGACTTGTTCCTGCGGTTCTGGCGCCGGCCCCTGGTACAGGTCGAAGAACTCAGCACTTATTTACTGCGCAGCGCCGGAAATATCGCCATCGACCATCTGCGCAGCGAAGGGGCTCGCGGGCGGATCAATCAGCACTGGCAGCCCGAGTCGGACGCCCGCAGCTGCGAGCCCCAGGCAGCACTGGAGGCGGGCAATGACTTGCGCCAGGTCGAGGCCGCCTTGCGCAGCCTGCCCGAGCGCACCCGGCATATATTTTTGCTCAACCGGATTCACGGTCGTACCTATGCCGATATCGCCAGGGTCATGGGACTGTCTCAAAGTGCCGTCGAAAAACACATGATGCGTGCCCTGGAGGCCTGCAAGGCCAGTTTGCGTGAGCCGCCAGCAGGGACCTCGTTGTGATCAATCGTCCGGATATTGCGGTCACTGCCGAACAGGAGCGCACCGCGCTGGCGTGGCTCAGTGTGTTGCACGATCAGCCCGACAGCGGTGACCAGGCCACCTTCAGCCGTTGGCTGCTGGCCGATCCCGCCCACGCCGAGGCGTACTCCCGGGCGCAAGTGATATGGGAGCTGAGCGAAGTGGCGGGCAGTACTTTGGCGGCCGAAGAGGCGCAGGTGTTGCAAGGTTACTTGTCGGCGATCAAGGCTTCCCGGCGCAGCAGAATCAAGCACTGGTCCAGTGGGCTGGCGGTTGCTGCGTGCCTGTTGTTGACGGTCGGGGTGTTCGCGGGCTGGCAGCCGATACGCTGGCTCGATAATCTTGGCGCCGATTACGTCAGCGCGCCGGGGCAGGTACGCACCGTGACCCTGGCCGATCAGTCACGGGTCACGCTGGATGCCGACAGTGCCATTGCGGTGAATTTCAGCGCTGGTGAGCGGCATGTGGAGTTGCGGCGCGGGGTTGCGTTTTTCCACGTTACCCATACCGGCGAACCCTTTGTGGTGGATGCCAGTGGTGGCGAAGCGCGAGTACTGGGCACTGAGTTTGAAGTACGGCTGCAGCCTGCCGGGGTGCAAGTTACCGTGTTATCCGGCCGGGTCGGGGTCAAGGCGGGGGAGCACGCGCCACAGCAGATTCTTGCGGCTGACCAGCAAGTGGCCTATGCCGACGGTGCTGTGAGCGACGCGGTGCAACAGGTCGACAGTCAGGCCCGACTGGCGTGGCGCAGCGGCTCGCTGAGCTACTACAAGACGCCGCTGGCCGATGTGGTGGCCGATCTGAGGCGCTACTACCCCGGGCAAATCCTGTTGCTCAATAGCCAGTTGGGCACACGCCGCATCAGCGCCAGCTTCCCCACTCAGGACCCGCAAGCAGTGCTTGCCTCCCTGCAAGGTGTGCTCGGGTTTGAACAGCACACCTTGTTCGGTCGGGTGATTGTGCTGCGTTGAGTTTCATACATGTTGATTGATCGTGGGAGCTGGCTTGCCAGCTCCCACAGGATTTTTTTCAATCAAGGGGTGAGGTAAACCCCGGGGCCATCCGTGTAGTGCTTGAAAATGCGAAAAATTCGCATTCCGTATCAGGTTGGCACACAGGTCATGAGCATGAAGTCCACGTCAGCGGCAGGCGGTTCGGTTAAACAGTGGTTGAGCGTTTCGGCTTTGATGGCCGGTCTGGTGTTAACGCCTTTGTCTGTCGCCATGGCAGCCGGTGCCACTGTGCAGCAAACCGGTGCTCTGTTTGATTTCAATCTGCCGGCCGAGCCGTTGCCCCGGGCCCTCAGCGACTTCAGCCGGCTGACCGGCCTCAGTGTGGTCTACACCGACGAAGCACCCTTCGGCCTGCAAGCCCCTGCGGTCGAAGGGCGCATGGGTGCCGAGCAGGCGTTGCAGCAGTTGCTCGCGCAGTCGGGCTTGAATGCACGGCGCACCGATGCCAGCACCTTTGCCCTCGAACCCCGACCCGAGGCCGGCGCCCTGAACCTGGGGGCCACCAGCATCACCTCCCAGGCCGTCAGTGACACCAGCTATCAGCCTCCGGCCAGTACCTCGGTGATGCGTGGCACGGGCACGTCGATGGAGATTCCGCAGACCATCAACGTGGTCGCCGCCCAGGTCATTCGCGACCAGGTGCCGCGCAATCTGGATGACGCGCTGAACAATATCAGCGGCATCACCCAGGGCAACACGCTGGGCGGGACCCAGGACTCGGTAATGAAACGTGGCTTTGGCGACAACCGCGACGGCTCGATCATGCGCGATGGCATGCCGCTGGTGCAGGGCCGGGCGCTGAATGCCGCCACCGAGCGGGTCGAAGTGCTCAAGGGGCCGGCGTCCTTGCTCTACGGAATCCAGGACCCGGGCGGGGTGGTCAACGTGGTCAGCAAAAAGCCGCAACTGCAGCAGTACAACGCACTGACGGTAAAAGGCTCCAGCTATGGTGCCGGCAAAAACGGCAGTGGCGGGACACTGGACAGCACCGGCCCGCTGGGGGATTCCGGGCTGGCCTACCGGATGATCATCGATCATGAAGATGAAGATTACTGGCGCAACTTTGGCCTGCACCGCGAGACCCTGATCGCCCCTTCGCTGGCCTGGTATGGCGACAACACCCAGGTGCTGCTGGCCTACGAACATCGCGAGTTTCTGACCCCCTTTGACCGGGGCACGGCGATCAACCCGGCCACCAATCATCCGCTGGATATCCCGGCCACGCGCCGCCTCGACGAACCCTTCAACAACATGCAGGGGCGCTCGGACCTGTATCGCCTTGAAGTCGATCACGACCTCAATGACGACTGGAAAGCCCATTTCGGCTACAGCTGGAACCGCGAAACCTACGACGCCAGCCAGGTCCGGGTGACTGCCGTCGACCCGGCCAGCGGTACCCTGACCCGCAAAATGGATGGCACCCGGGGCGCCATCACCACCGACCGCTTCACCACTGCCAGCCTGCAAGGCAAGGTTCAGGTTGCGGGCATGCAGCATGATCTGGTGTTCGGGGTGGATGACGAGTACCGCAAAATCTATCGTGCGGATCTGATTCGGCAGAACAGCCAATACCCGTTCAGCTATCTCGACCCGGTATATGGTCGCGAAGTGGCGGGCACCACGGTCAGCGCCAGTGACAGCAACCAGACCGACTTGCTGCGCAGCGATTCATTGTTCGCCCAGGACTCCATCCACCTGACCGATAAATGGATTCTGGTGGCAGGCGGCCGTTTCCAGAAGTACGACCAGCTCGCGGGCAAGGGCATCCCGTTCAAGGCCAACACCGATACCAACGGCGTCAAATGGATACCGCGGGCGGGTCTGGTCTATCAATACAGCGATGAATTGTCGTTCTACGGCAGCTACACCGAATCGTTCAAGCCCAACTCCAGCATCGCTCCCCTGACCGGCGGCGTGGTGCTGGATTCGGCCATCGCCCCGGAGCAGTCCAAGTCCTGGGAACTGGGGGCCAAACTGGATATTCCGGGGCGCATCACCGCCAGCGCGGCGCTGTTCGACATCAAAAAGCGCAACGTTCTGGTATCCACCACCGTGGGTGATGACACGTTGTACTCGACGGCAGGCCAGGTCAGCTCCCGCGGCCTGGAGCTGGATGTCAGCGGTCAGTTGAGCGAACAGTGGAGCCTGATCGGCAGCTATGCCTACACCGATGCCGAAGTCACCAAGGACGCCACCTACCAGGGCATGCGCTTGCAGAACGTGGCTAAAAACAGCGGCTCGCTATCGGCGGTCTATGACTTTGGCAACATTGTTGGCGGCGACAAATTGCGGGTCGGTGCCGGAGCGCGCTATGTGGGTGAGCGTGCAGGCGACGCCCTGAACGATTTCGACCTGCCGTCCTACACCGTGGCCGATGCCTTTGCCACCTACGACACCCAGCTCGAAGGGCAAAAGCTCAAAGTGCAGCTCAATGTCAAAAACCTCTTCGACCGGGTTTACTACACCTCGGCGGCGAGCCGGATGTTTGTCTCCATGGGTGATGCGCGGCAAGTGAGCGTATCCACCACCCTGGAGTTCTGACCCGCCCCCGCCCCCCTGTAGGAGCGAGCTTGCCTCGCGAGCTCTTCAGCAATCTCGCAGGCAGCCCCGCCCCCTGTAGGAGCGAGCTTGCCTCGCGAGCTCTTCAGCAATCTCGCAGGCAGCCCCGCCCCCTGTAGGAGCGAGCTTGTCTCGCGAGCTCTTCAGCGATCTTGCAGGCAGCCCCGCCCCCCTGTAGGAGCGAGCTTGTCTCGCGAGCTCTTCAGCAATCTCGCAGGCAGCCCCGCCCCCTGTAGGAGCGAGCTTGTCTCGCGAGCTCTTCAGCAATCTCGCAGGCAGCCCCGCCCCCCTGTAGGAGCGAGCTTGCCTCGCGAGCTCTTCAGCGATCTTGCAGGCAGCCCCGCCCCCTGTAGGAGCGAGCTTGCCTCGCGAGCTCTTCAGCAATCTCGCAGATAGCCCACAGCTCGCGAGGCAAGCTCGCTCCTACAGGTTAATTTGGTTGATGTTGTGGCTTTCAAGGCCTGAACGCCGCCCGATACTCTCCCGGCGTCCCCCCCAGGGTCTGTTTGAACCGGTTGGCGAAGTGGCTGGCGCTGGCAAAGCCGCAGGCTAGTGCAATGTCACCCAGCCTCATCGCGCTGTTGCGCAGCAAATCCCGGGCGCGAGCCAGGCGGCGCGCCAGCAGATACTGGTGAGGCGGCACGCCGAAACTCTGGCGAAACATGCGGGCAAAGTGGTAAGGCGACAATGCGCAGTGCGCGGCCAGTTGGCCAATGTTCAACGGCTCGGCCAGCTGCTGCTCAATCATGTCCACCAACTGGCGCCGTTGATACGCCGCCAGCCCGCCCTTGAGTTGCAGCCCGCTGCGCATCCCCACCTGACTGAGCAACGCATGATCGAGCAACTCGCTGGCCAGGCTGCTGGTGAGCAGGCGTTCGCCGGGTTCGCTCCAGTTCAGCTGGATCAACTGATGAAAGCGCCGGGTTTGTTGTTCGTCATCGAAAAAGGTGATTTCGCGCAGTTGCAGCTCGCGAGGTTCGCGGTCGAGCAATGTCACGCAACCCAGGGCGAATTGCTCCTGGCTGACATACACATGGGCCAGGCGAATGGCGCCATTGATCACCCAGGCCGACTGATGATCGGCAGGCAGCACGCAGAGTTTGCCCGGCGCACCCGTTGCCCCCGGCTGCTCCCGGCGAAAGGTCCCGGTGCCGCCCGAGATGTAGCACGACAGGGTGTGGTGAGTCGGCGCCTGATAGTCGCGGGCATCGTGATGGTTGGTCCACAAGGCTGCGGCCATACCGTCACCGAGCTCGGCACTGTGCTCCAGACGGGCATTGGGCGAGCGGCTCATGGATTGAAAAACTTGCAGGGTATCGAATGCAGACATGGTGATTACTCCAACCCTTCGCATCCTACTCCGTCGCATCAGCGCTGCCAGCCCCGGGGCCACAAAAGCGCAAGAATCTGCAAGTGCGCCCCGGCATTGCATCGCAGACTGCAAGCCATCTCCAGGAGCTTGCCATGAACCTATCCCTGTACTTGTTGACCGTGTTGATCTGGGGCACGACCTGGATCGCCCTCAAACTGCAATTGGGGGTGGTGGCCATACCGGTGTCCATCGTCTATCGCTTTGGCCTGGCGGCACTGGTGCTGTTCGCGGTGTTGTTGCTGACGCGTCGGCTGCAAACCATGAACCGGCGCGGGCATCTGATTTGCCTGGCGCAGGGCCTGTGTCTGTTCTGCGTCAACTTCATGTGCTTTTTGACCGCCAGTCAGTGGCTGACCACAGGCTTGATCGCCGTGGTGTTTTCCACCGCCACGCTGTGGAACGCGCTGAACGCGCGGATCTTCTTCAAGCAGAAAATCGCCCGCAACGTAATCGCCGGAGGTGCACTGGGGTTGTTCGGGTTGGGGCTGCTGTTCTGGCCGGAGTTGAGCGGGCATACCGCGACCCCGCAGATCCTGCTGGGGCTGGGGCTGGCATTGATCGGCACCCTGTGTTTTTCGGCGGGCAACATGCTGTCGAGCCTGCAGCAAAAAGCCGGGCTCAAACCGCTGACCACTAACGCCTGGGGCATGCTCTATGGCGCCGGCATGCTGGCGCTGTACTGCGCCTTCAGCGGCATTGCGTTCACCATGGAATGGAACACCCGTTACATCGGCTCGTTGTTGTACCTGGTGATCCCGGGTTCGGTGATAGGTTTCACCGCCTACCTGACCCTGGTCGGGCGCATGGGCCCGGAGCGGGCAGCGTACTGCACGGTATTGTTTCCGCTGGTGGCACTCAATGTGTCGGCGTTTGCCGAGGGCTACCAGTGGACAGCCCCGGCACTGGCCGGTCTGGTACTGGTGATGCTGGGCAACGTGCTGGTGTTTCGCAAACCCCGGGTGGTACCTATGGCCGCAAAACTGGCCTGAACCTCGAACACCGCCCCCCTGTAGGAGCGAGCTTGCTCGCGAGCTGTTCCAAAAGCTCGCGAGCAAGCTCGCTCCTACAGGATCAGATCAGGATCAGATCAATGCCGTATCAGCCTTTAAAGACCTGCGGGTTCACCAGATCCTGCGGGCGTTCGCCCAGCAGGGCACTGCGCAGGTTGTCCAGGGCACGATTGGCCATGGCTTCCCGGGTTTCATGGGTCGCCGAGCCGATGTGCGGCAAGGTCACGGCGTTTTTCAACGCAAACAACGGTGACTCTGCCAGCGGCTCTTTTTCATACACATCCAGTCCCGCGCCGCGAATCGTACCGTTTTGCAGAGCTTCGATCAGCGCCGGTTCATCCACCACCGGACCACGGGAGATATTCACCAGAATCGCGCTTTTCTTCATCAGCCCCAGCTCGTGCCGGCTGATCAGGTGTCTGGTTTTTTCGCTCAGCGGTACCACCAGGCACACGAAATCGGCTTCGGCCAGCAACTGGTCCAGGCTGCGGAACTGCGCCCCCAGCTCTTGCTCAACGGCAGTCTTGCGGCTGTTGCCGCTGTAGAGGATGGGCATGTTGAACCCCAGGCGACCACGACGGGCGATGGCCGCGCCGATATTGCCCATGCCCACAATGCCCAGGGTCTTGCCATGTACGTCGCTGCCAAACAACGCAGGCGGTACGCTGGCCTGCCATTGCCCGGCCTTGGTCCATGCATCCAGTTCCGCCACCCGGCGGGCGCTGCTCATGATCAGGGTGAAACCCAGGTCAGCGGTGCTTTCGGTGAGCACGTCCGGGGTGTTGGTCAGCATGATCCCGCGTTCGTTGAAGTAGTCGACATCGTAGTTGTCGTAGCCCACCGATACGCTGGAGACCACTTCCAGTTGCCTGGCGTTCTCCAGTTGCTTGCGCCCCAGCTTGCGGCCCACGCCGATCAAACCGTGGGCGTGGGGCAGGGCTTCATCGAACTGGGCATTGAGATCGCCCAGCTTGGGATCGGGCACGATGACGTTGAAATCCTGTTGCAGGCGCTCGACCATCCGGGGGGTGACACGGCTGAAGGCAAGTACGGTTTTCTTGGTGCTGGAAAGGCTCATCTGAACAAGACTCATCGGCTGTCGGGAATGTAAGCACGCTAACATTCCCGCCGTTCATCCGCCAATACCTGAAGGTTTCAACTGTCAGCTATAGGTCGCCAGCTCAGTCTGATGGGCTGCCAGAATCTCCGGCAACGACCCGCGCATGTACTCCACCCAGGTTTTGATCTTCGCATCCAGGTACTGGCGCGAGGGGTAGATGGCGTACAGGTTCAGCTCCTGGGAACGGTACTTGGGCAGCATGCGCACCAGGGTGCCGTTGCGCAGACCTTCGATGGCCGCATACACCGGCAAAATGCCGACGCCCATGCCGCTGGTTATGGCGGTTTTCATCGCATCGGCCGAGTTGACCAGAAACGGCGAGGAGTTGATCAAGACCATCTCCTGACCTTCCGGCCCTTCGAATACCCATTTATCCAGCGCGATCACCGGGCTTACCAGGCGCAGGCAGGCGTGGTTGAGCAGGTCGCCGGGCTTGTCCGCGGTGCCATTGGTTTTCACGTAGCCGGGGGAGGCGCAGACGATGCTGTAGGTGATGCCCAGACGTTGCGAAACAAACCCGGAATCCGGCAGCTCGCTGGCGAGCACGATGGACACGTCATAGCCCTCGTTGAGCAAGTCCGGCACGCGGTTGGCCAGGGTCAGGTCGAAGGTCACATCAGGATGGGTCTTGCGATAGCGGGCGATGGCGTCGATCACATAGTGCTGACCGATGCCGGTCATGGTGTGCACCTTGAGCTGGCCGGCCGGGCGCGAGTGGGCGTCACTGGCCTCGGCTTCGGCTTCTTCGACATAGGCCAGGATCTGCTCGCAGCGCAACAAATAGCGTTTGCCGGCTTCGGTCAGGGCGATGCGTCGGGTGGTGCGGTTGAGCAGGCGGGTTTGCAGGTGGGCCTCAAGGTTGGAGACCGCGCGCGAGACGTTGGCCGTGGTGGTATCCAGCATGGCAGCCGCGGCGGTGAAACTTCCGGCTTCGGCTACGCAACTGAAGGCGCGCATGTTTTGCAAAGTGTCCATGGAGTGCTCTCAAGTAGGGGCAACGACAACAAGCAGCGACAAATTGTGACACGAAGTTTCAGCGTTTACTGGCAGGTTTGCATAAGACCAACGGATTATCCCAAGAATGGTAATAAAGATTCACATTAATGCCAGCTTATCGCTGCACCTGCCAGAGCCTAGAATTGTGTTCTTCAGTTTTATCCCTCCTTTCTCCCTCAGGTATTTGCAGCAGTGCAACGTCGCATCAGCAGAGAGCTTAAAGCCCTCAGTGTTCTGGCTTTATCGTTGGCATTAAACGGCTGCATCAGCTTCGGTGGTATCGGTCCAAAAGACACGATGCTCGCCGCTAATACTCTGGTCACCGACGAGGCCATTGAAAACGCCGCGCAAGACGCCAACTGGCCCAAGGCTCAATGGTGGCACGCTTATGGCGACCCGCAACTGGATGCCTGGATCAGCCTTGCAGTGCAGGGTAGTCCAACCATGGCCATGGCTGCCGCCCGTGTGCGTCAGGCCCGGGCCATGGCCGGGATCGCCGAGTCGGCGCAGTCGCTGCAGATCAATGGCGACTCGACGCTCAAACGCCACAACTGGCCGTCTGACCAATTCTATGGCCCCGGTGAGCTGGACAATTCCACCACCTGGGACAACAACGCGGCATTGGGCTTCAGTTTTTCCCTCGACCTGTGGGGCCGCGACAGCAACACCACCGAACAGGCCGTGGACATGGCGCACATGAGCGTCGCCGAAGCGCGCCAGGCGCAACTTGAATTGCAGAACAACGTGATTCGCGCCTATATCCAGTTGTCCCTGCACTTTGCCCAGCTCGACATCATCGAGTCGACCCTGCACCAGCAAGAGCAGATCCTCGATCTGGCGCAAAAGCGTCTGGACGGCGGCATCGGCACGCATTTCGAAGTCAGCCAGGCGCAAGCCCCGCTGCCCGAAATCCATCGCCAGATCGACGCCCGGGAAGAAGAAATCGCCCTCACCCGCAACCAGCTGGCCGCCCTGGCGGGCAAAGGCCCGGGGGAGGGTGCTCGTCTCAAGCGGCCGGTGCTGGCGCTCAATACCGCACTCAAACTGCCTTCCAGGCTGCCGGCCGAACTGCTGGGCCAGCGTCCGGACGTGGTGGCCAGCCGCTGGGAAGTGGCGGCCCAGGCCCGTGGCATTGACGTGGCCCATGCCGACTTCTATCCCAACGTCGACCTGGTGGCCAGTCTTGGCTTCATGGCCACCGGTGGCGGCGCCCTGGAGTTTCTGAGCGCGAAAAAACTCAACTACAACGTCGGCCCGGCGATTTCGCTGCCGATCTTTGATGGCGGCCGCCTGCGCTCGCAACTGGGTGTGGCTGCCAGCGGTTATGACATGGCCACAGCCAAGTACAACCAGACCCTGGTCACTGCGCTCAAGGGCATTTCCGATCAGTTGATCAAGCGCGAGTCCATGGACAAGCAGCAGGTGTTCGCCGCCGAGTCGGTTGCGGCAGCACAGAAAACCTATGACATCGCCATGCTTGCCTATCAGCGCGGCCTTACCGACTACCTCAACGTTCTCAACGCGCAAACCCTGCTGTTCCGTCAGCAGCAAGTGCAGCAGCAGGTCCAGGCCGCACGCCTGGTTGCCCATGCCGAGTTGGTGACAGCGCTGGGTGGCGGCCTTGGTGCCGGCAGCGATGTGCCGAAACAAGATCGTTACGTGCCCGACAAACCGCCAGCTGTCATGGCGCCGTTTGTACATTGATGCTCAACCCCGAGAGCCTGTAAATGAACCACTTGCCCGCCCCGGTACGCTGGCTGTATTCCCTGGAATGGCGCCGTGGCTTCTATGACTGGGCGCGCAGCGATGGCGTGACCTGGGTGCACATTTTCAAAGTATTGGTCGCGGCCTTTTTGACCCTGTGGCTGGCCATGCGCCTTGAGCTGCCACAGCCACGCACCGCGATGATCACCGTATTTATCGTGATGCAACCGCAAAGTGGCCAGGTGTTCGCCAAAAGTTTTTACCGGTTTTTGGGCACCCTGACCGGCTCGGCGGTGATGGTCGCGCTGATCGCTTTGTTCGCTCAGAACACCGTGTTGTTCCTTGGCTCGCTGGCGATCTGGGTCGGCATCTGCTCGGCCGGCGCGGCCCGTTGCCGTAACTTCCGGGCCTATGGTTTTGTCCTGGCCGGTTACACCGCAGCGATGGTCGGCCTGCCCGCACTGGCCCATCCCGATGGCGCCTTTATGGCCGCGGTCTGGCGAGTGCTGGAAATCTCCCTGGGCATCCTCTGTTCTACGGTGGTCAGTGCTGCGATCTTGCCCAAGACCGCAGGCGCGGCCATGCATGACGCGCTGTACAAACGCTTTGGGGTCTTCGCCGGTTTTGTGGCTGAAGGCCTGCGGGGGCAGTCCTCGCAAGAGGAGTATGAAGCCAGCAACGTGCGTTTTATCGCCGAGAGTGTTGGCCTGGAAGGCATGCGCAGCGTAACGGTGTTTGAAGACCCGCACATGCGTCGTCGCAGTGGCCGTTTGAGTCGTTTGAACAGTGAGTTCATGGCCATCACCACCCGCTTCAATGCTCTGCACCAATTGCTTGCGCGTCTTCGTAGCCGCGGTGTGGTGCAGGTGGTATCGGCCATCGAGCCGGAACTGGAATTGCTCGCGCAGTTGCTCGAAACCTACGCCGGGCGCTCGTTGACGGACAAGGACGCGGTGCTGCTGGCCGAGCAGCTGGAGACATTCAAGGCCGGCCTGCCGGGGCATGTGCGTGCACTGCGGGTGAGCTTCCTTGAAACCGATCCGGGCCCTTCGGATTTCCTGGATTTCAACACGGCCTATGAACTGTTGTTCCGCTTTGTTGACGACCTGCACAACTACGCACAGACCCACGCCTCGCTGGTTGATCACACCCACGAGCGGGAGCGTTGGGATCAACCCTTCATCTCGCAAACCAACTGGTGGTCGGCGGCCGCCTCGGGGATTCGGGCAGCGTTCATTCTGGTGGTGCTCGGCACCTACTGGGTGATGACGGCCTGGCCCAGCGGCGCCACCATGACCCTGATTGCCGCTGCTACCGTGGGGTTGTCCGCAGCCACCCCCAACCCCAAACGCATGGCGTTCCAGATGGCCTGCGGCACCTTTATCGGTGCGTTGGTGGGCTTTGTCGAAATGTTCTTCGTGCTGCCCCGCATCGACGGTTTCCCGCTGTTGTGCCTGGTACTGGCGCCGGTGATCATATTTGGCTCGTTCCTCACCTCGCGGGCCAAATACGCCGGGGTTGGCCTGGGCTTGCTGATCTTTTTCAGTACCGGCTCGGTTCCGGACAACCTGACGATCTACAACCCGTACCAGTTCATCAATGACTACATCGCGATGGTGCTGGGCATGCTGGTCTGCGCGGCAGCGGGGGCGATCATTCTGCCGCCCAACAGCCGCTGGTTATGGAGCCGTCTGGAGCAGGACCTGCGCGAGCAGGTGGTGTACGCCATCAGCGGCAAGTTGCGCGGTCTGGGTTCCAGCCTGGAAAGCCGTACCCGCGACCTGATGCACCAGGCCTATGGTCTGGCTGCCGGTCAGCCCAAGGTGCAGCGCCAATTGTTGCGCTGGATGTTTGTGGTGCTGGAAGTCGGCCACGCGATCATCGAGTTGCGCAAGGAGCAGGCAATTCTGCCTGTGCATCCGGCCTACGCCGAGTCTCAGCCATGGCGGCAGGCCATCCGGGTGATGGGCCGGGCGCTGGTGCGTCTGTTCATCGCGCCCAGTAACAGCAACCTTGAACGTGCACTGATTGCGGTTGATCACGCCATCGGCCGGGTTCAGGCCACCGATGAACCGTTCGCCCGTAACTTTGATACCTCGGCGCTGGTCCGGGTGCAGAGCTACCTGCACTTTATCCGTACCTCTCTGCTTGATCCGCAATCGCCGCTGGCGGCCTACGCCCGGCCGCAAGGAACTGAACATGCCTCGTGAAATCGCCTTCCACGGCGTCTACATGCCCAGTATGACCCTGATGTTTTTTATCGCGGCGGGGTTGGCATGGGGCTTTGACCGACTGATTTCCGGTTACGACCTGTACCGCTTCTTCTGGCACCCGGCGCTGCTGCGCCTGAGCCTGTTTGCTTGTCTTTTTGGCGCCATGGCGCTCACTGTATACCGTTGAGACCGATCCGATGAAAAAGTTTTTCAGCCTGCTTGCCACCTTGCTGGTTCTGGCCCTTGCCATATGGATCGGCCGCACCCTCTGGGAGCATTACATGAATACCCCCTGGACCCGTGATGGTCGGGTGCGGGCCGACATTATCAACGTTGCTGCCGACGTTAACGGCTATGTGGTCGGGGTACCGGTCAAGGACAACCAGTTGGTGAAAAAGGGCGACGTTCTGCTGGAAATCGACCCCGAGCACTACCAGATCATGGTCAAGCAGGCGCAATCGCTGGTGGCGTCCCGCAAGGCCACCTGGGAGATGCGCAAGGTCAATGCCCATCGCCGGGCAGACATGGACAGCATGGTGATCTCCCGCGAGAACCGCGACGACGCCAGCAACATCGCCGACTCGGCCCTGGCCGATTACCAACACGCCCTGGCCCAGCTGGACGCGGCGCAACTGGACCTCAAGCGGACCAAGGTACTGGCTACGGTGGACGGTTACGTGACCAACCTCAATGTGCATCGCGGTGACTATGCACGGGTCGGCGATCCGAAAATGGCGGTGATCGACATGGACTCGTTCTGGGTTTATGGCTTCTTCGAAGAAACCAAACTGCCGCACATTCGCGTGGGCGACAAAGCCGACCTGCAGATGATGAGCGGCGAAGTATTGAAGGGCCATGTTGAAAGCATTTCCCGGGGCATCTACGACCGCGACAACCCCGAGAGCCGGGAGCTGGTGGCCGACGTTAACCCTACATTCAACTGGGTGCGCCTGGCGCAGCGGGTACCGGTGCGGATCCACATCGACGAAATCCCCGACGGCTTCCTGCTGGCAGCGGGCACCACCTGCACGGTGATCGTGCAGCAGGATGCAGCAGCGCAATAATGCTTTTTTGTGGGAGCTGGCTTGCCAGCTCCCACAGGGCCTGCCCGGGGTATCAATCCGCGCTGAAGGTCTCATGCAAATGGCGCCACAGCACCTTGGCACTGGCGTCCTTTTCAAACACCACGGTGGCGCGTCGATCGGTACGGTTGCCGTTGTGTTCCTCTTGCAACTCGCGGTAGCTGACCACCGCGCCGTCCCCATACAGGGCGATGCCCTTGAAGTCACTCAGGGTGATCTTCAGCCCCGGACGGGCACCGCGCAGCTGTTCAAACAGCGCCTCTACAGCGTTCGCATCCAGCTCTTTGCCGCTGGGCGTGATCATCGAAAACTGCTCTGAAAACGCCCGAGCAAGGTGGGCAGCACCCCAGGCTCAAGTCCGGAAAACCAGCCTTCAATCTCGACGTGGGTTTCGGTTACAAGGTCGAAGTAGCGCGAATAGTCAGTCATCAATTTCTCTTCGGTCAGGGTGCCAGCAACGCCAGCACGCGTGGGGTATTGAGGCGTAACACTGCAAACAGCGGCAACAGGGTCAACGCGGCGCCGATGGCAAAGCATAGGGCAAAGGCGCGGGGCGTCGAGGTGAGCGCGGTCAAAGCCGCGAACAGGCCCATCATCAACGCCGGGCCGAGCAGAAAACTCAACTGCCGGTTGATATTCCACAGTGCGCTGGCATGGCCCATGCGCTGGGCACTGACATCAATAAACGCGGTGTTTTGCGCGGTACTGCTGCACAGGCTGCCGCCAAAGCCCATGAGTCCGTACAGCGCCATCGTCTGCCATGTGCTTGATGCATCCACCTGGATCAACAGCGCAATACCCGCTGCCTGGGCAGTCATGCCCAGCAGGAGCAGGGGTTTTGGCCCGAGGTGATTGAATTGATAGCGGCTCAGGCTAATGCCCAGGGCCGAGGCCAGTGCCCACGGCAGCATCAGGGCCCCGGTCTGCGCGGGGCTTAAACCCGATTGGTGAAAATACAAAATACTCACCAGCTGGGTGCCGATGAAAATCCCGGGGATGAACAGATAAGTGAGCATCGCCACCCGCAACAACGGGCTTTTCAGCAAGCCCCCCATGCTCCGGGCTCCGGTTGCCAGGCTGTGGTAATTCAGCGTCGGGCGTGGGGTCGGGGGCGACTCTGATTTGAGGCAGCAGCCGGCCAGCAACAGCGCCAGTAACGCCAGCGGCAAGTTGGCATAAAACACCCAGCGCCATGACCATGCCTCCACGATCCGCCCACCCAGGGTCGGCGACAGCGCGGGCACCAACAACGCCACCAGCAAAATCACCGAGGTCAGGCGAGCCCGTTCGCGTACGGGGAAATGCCGATAGACCATGGCCTGGCCGACCGGAATCAATAACCCGCCGCCCAGCCCCTGCAGCAGGCGCCAGCCAATCAGCGCCTCAATCGAGCCTGCCTGCGCCACGCCCCATGACGCCAGGCTGAACAGCAAGAGCGAGGCCATGATCAGGCGCTTTTCGCCAAACACTGCCGCCAGCCACACGCCGGGGATGATGACCAGGGTCAGGCCGAGCATGTAGGCATTGCCGACCCAGCCCAGCTGGCTGACCGAAGCCTGCAGTTGCTGGCTGATGTCGGGGTAGGCAATGGCGGCGGCGAACATGTTCAGCAGATCCAGTGCGAAGCCCAGTAAATACACCAGGGCGATTTTGTTGCGATAGGCCATGACCGGCTCCTTGATTGCGCCGGGCACAGTAGGCTGCTTTTGCGATTGGAGGAACGGCGTCCGGGCTGCTAGATTGTCAAAATTATTTTGACAATGGACGGTATTCAGCATGGTCAGCCTCGATCGATTCGACACCTTCAAAGCTGTGGTCGAAGCCGGCTCCCTGACCGCCTCCGCCGATTTGCTGGGCCAGACCCGCGCGGTGGTGAGCTTTAATATCAAGCGGCTGGAGGCCGAGCTGGGGGTGACCCTGCTCACGCGCAACACCCGGCGGCTGGCGCTGACCGAGGCCGGCGAGCGTTTTTATCTGCACTGCCTGAGCATGCTGGAAGCCGCGCAACTGGCGATAGACGAAGCCCGCAGCGAACACACCGAGCTCAAGGGCACATTACGCATTACCACCACTGTGGAATATGCACTGGCCAAGGTGGTGCCGGCGCTGGAGCTGTTTCGCGACCTGCACCGCGATCTCAAGGTGCAGTTGTCCACTTCATCGACCCACGCAGACTTGATCTCCGAGCGTTTTGACGTGGCCCTGCGGCTCGGCCGGGTGGTGGACTCCAGCCATCGGGCCGTGCAATTGAGTACTTTCGCTATTCTGCCCGTGGCCTCACCGGCATTTGTCGCCAGCGTGGCGCCCATCGACTCCGTGCATGCCCTTGAGCAGACCCCGTGGCTGGAGCACGGGCGGGTCGGGGAGTTGAGTATCAGCCATGTCGGCCATGCAGCGACTCAGGCCTATCAACCCAACCCCGCCAGGGCGCGGATCAAGGCCGACAATTCCTCGGTGTTACGCGCCTTTGCCCTGACCGGGCAGGGCGTGGCGATCCTGCCCGACTGGCTGATCGAAGACGACTTGCGCACCGGCCGCCTGATTCACCTGCTGCCTGAATGGCAACTGACCCGCCAGGGGGTGTACGCCCTGTATCCCGATACCCGCCATCTGCCGCTCAAAGTGCGGGTGTTTATCGATTTCATGAAGCACCAGAGCTAAAAAACGGCAGGCGCGAGCTTGCTCGCGAGCCTCTAAAGCTCGCTCCTACAGGTGACAGTTCTTCAGTTCCCGGTATTTAACCCGAACCGCTTCATGAGGATTTTTTGCAGCAGGCAGCCCGGCAGCAACGCGGCCAGCAGCGGCAGGGCACGGCTGCCATTGCCGTAACGCAATAGCGCCGGCGGCCTGGTTTTTTGCGTGGCGTTGAACACCGCTTCGGCAAGCGCTGCCACCGGCGTCGGCTTGTCTTGTGAAGCCCTGGCGCGAGCGCGGATACCTTCACGCATCGGCCACCAGGGCGAATCCTGGGCAATCAGCACTTCAGCCTCGGCGCAGGCATTGCTGGCGAACGAGGTATCGATGGCGCCGGGCTGTACTTCCAGCACGCGAATGCCAAAGGGTGCCAGTTCCATGCGCAGGGCATCGCTCAGGGCGTGCACGGCGGCTTTCGAGGCGCAGTAGGCTCCGGCAAACGGAGTGACCAGCACCCCGGAAACGCTGCCTATGTTCACCACCAGTCCGTTGTTGCGGCGCAATGCCGGAAACAGGGCACGGGTGACGCCGACCACGGAAAAAACATTGGTTTCAAACTGGCGCTGCATGCCCTCGACGCCGGCATCGAGCACCGGACCCATGGCGCCATAACCGGCGTTGTTGATCAGCATGTCCAGACCGTCATCGGCCAGACGTTCGGCCAGGAGCGCCAGCGCTGGCGGATCATTCACATCCAGTTGCACCGCGTTAAACCCGGCCGTGGCCAGTCGGGTCACATCTTGCGGTTTGCGGGCACAGGCCCAGACCTCATGGCCGGCCTTGTGGAAGACATCGGCCAGCGCGCGGCCAATGCCACTGGAACAACCGGTGATCAAGACACGGGGCATCAAAAAATCCTTAGTTGGAAAAGCTGCCTTGCAGGCGCTCTGCGCGAAATTCCAGGGTCTGCGGGCGATAGCCGGCGCGCAAGGTCGGCATGGGCAAACAGTCATGCCAGCTCGCAGCGCCTTGCAGCTCGCCGGGTCCGCGATAGCGCGGGGCAGTGTAGAGGTTGTCGGCGAGGTTGACGGTATCGCCCGGAGCATAGGCCGCGATACGCCAGCTCAGCTCGATCAGCGGTACGTCATTGCCATTGCGCAGGGTAACAGAGAGGGGGCGATCAGCCGGGCATTCGCCGGGTGCATAAGTAATGCGCAGCTCAAGCCGTGCCAGTTGCCGGGCTTCGCGGTTGTCCAGCCACGCCACTGAGGCTGCCACCAGACCCAGGCCGATCACTGCCGCCAGCGACACCGGCAAGGCCTTGGACGGATAGCGCAGCAGCAGGATGAGCCAGGTGAAGATCAGTAAAACGCCGATAAGCATGACGCTCGCCTTGACTGAAGATGAGCTGTCAGCATGAGGGGTGAAGCGCGCGGCATCAAGCACGATGCCGCTCTGCGGCACTTGTAATCGCTGCCGCAGGCTGCGAGGTCTTTTGTTCGCCGCAGAGCCGAAAGCAAGGGTCTGCGGCAGCGACTACTGGGCGATGGTCTTGATCGACACGCCACGGCCCACTGGCGTCGAGCGTCCGTATACATCTTCAAAGCGCTCGATGTCGTCTTCGCCCAGATAGCTGCCGGACTGCACTTCGATGATTTCCAGGGCGATTTTCCCCGGGTTGCGCAGGCGGTGGACCGAGGCAATCGGGATATAGGTCGACTGGTTTTCGGTGAGCAGGAACACGTTCTCGTCGCAGGTCACCTCTGCCGTGCCCGAAACCACGATCCAGTGCTCGGCGCGGTGGTGGTGCATTTGCAGCGACAGGCAGGCGCCGGGCTTGACCGAAATATGTTTGACCTGGAACCGCCCGCCCATGTCCACCGAGTCATATGAGCCCCACGGACGATAGACCTCGCAATGGTTCTGGGTTTCGCTGCGGCCTTGTTTGTTCAGAGTGTTGACCATCTGTTTGACCCCCTGAACCTTGTCCTTGTGGGCGATCATCATTGCGTCCTTGGTTTCCACCACCACAATGCTGTCCAGACCGATCACCGATACCAGTTTGCCGTTGCCGTGGATCATGCAGTTGGTACTGTCCTGAATGACCACATCGCCCTTGCAGACGTTGCCGTTGACGTCTTTTTCATTGACGTCCCACAGCGATGACCAGCAGCCCACGTCACTCCAGCCTGCGGTCAGCGGGACAACACAGGCGCGCAGGGTTTTTTCCATCACGGCATAGTCGATGGAGTTGTCCGGGCAGCAGGCGAAGGTGGCGTCGTCGATGTCGATGGTGTCGACATCCTGCTGGCTGCGCTCCAGGGTCAGCACACAGGTGTCATAGATATCCGGCTCATGCTGTTTGAGCTCTTCGAGAAAGCGGCTGGCGCGGAACAGAAACATGCCGCTGTTCCAGAAATAGCCGCCGCTTTTGACAAACTCGGCAGCGCGTTTGGCATCAGGTTTTTCGACGAAGGATGCGACCCGGCTGACGCCTTCGGGCAGTAAGCCGTCGGCTGCGGACTTGATATAGCCATAGCCGGTTTCGGGCTTGAGGGCCGGCACGCCGAACAACACCATTTCGCCGCGCTCGGCGGCCACGGTGGCCAGGGCCAGCGCCCGTTGCAGGGCTTTCTGGTCTTCCAGTACGTGGTCGGCGGGCAGTACCAGCATCAACTCGTCGCGGCCTTCATTGATCAGCATCATCGCCGTCAACGCCACGGCAGGCGCGGTGTTGCGCCCGAAAGGTTCCATGAGGATGCGCTGGGTCTCGAGCCTGCGGTTGGCCAATTGCTCATTGACGATAAAACGGTGGTCTTTGTTGCACACCACGATCGGCGCCTGCATGCCTTCGAATACCAGGCGTTCGAGGGTTTGCTGGAACAGGGTCTGCTCGCCGGTCAGGGCCAGAAACTGCTTGGGAAACTGCTTGCGCGACAAAGGCCACAGACGCGAACCGCTACCACCAGAAAGAATTACCGGAATCATGTTGTCTCTCCAAATCTGAAATAGGTTTTCCCCGTAGGAGCGAGCTTGCCTCGCGATTTTTTGATTGTTGAAACAACATCAAAAGATCGCGAACAAGCTCACTCCTACAGACAAGGGAAGGCTTTTAGCGGGTCGAAACCGGGCGCTTTACCCAGGTCGGCGAGACGCTGGCGCCGCTGCCGATGACGTACAGCACGGCGGCTTCACCGCGTTCCAGGGCTACAGGCTTGAGATCGGTGATTTTTTGCTCGCCATCGAACAGCGCAAAGCTGACCTTGACCGGGTTGATCTCGCGTTCGCCCCGGCCCTTGGCGGCCACGGCCTTGACCACCTCGGTCTTGCCGTCTGCGGTTTTCAGGGTCAGGGTTTTATCGGTGAGGTTCTGCACCCGCACCAGGGACTTCTGTTTGTTCTTGAACGGTGGTTCTTCAATCAATTGCGGCTGGCCGCTGGCGCTGTTGACCAGGGTGTAATAGTGATCGGCGGCCAGTTGCACCGACAGGTTCTGACTGCCGACTTTGGCGCTGTAATCACCCTGGGGCATAAAGCTGAACTCGCTGCTGCCCTGGGCGGGCACGTCGTCGAGGGCGGTGTTGCCCACGGAGGCACTGACTTGCTGGGGGCTGGCGTTGAAAATACGCACAAAGCTCGAGCCCTTCGGCGCAACCGGGCCGTAGAGGGCGGCATCACCGCCGGCCAAGGCTTGCATTGAGAGCAGGCTCATGCCCGCAACCAGCGCGAGGGATTTGGCGAGACGACGTGGAGCAGGTGTAAACGGCATGGCTTTGAATGACATCAGTAGTACCTCTCTTTCAGTTTTGCGCCCGGTCGGGCGTCTCGGATTCAGCAGTGTTCTGTGCGACTTGCGGTTGGCGGCCGGAGGCCTGTTTCAGACTCGCGACCCACTGCGGGTCGGCGTCGCCAATCTCGTTGTCCACCGGCAGGTAACGCTCGGGGAATTCCCAGATCAGCACCTGGGGCGGGCTGTTTTTGAACCCATCGCTCTGCAGGTAAGCGAGCATCGGCAGGATCGGCCCGTGGCCGTCTGTGGAGTCATTGATCACATCACTGCGCAGCGCCTGTTTCAGGGCGCCGACAAAGTTCCAGTTGGGGTTGGCGCTGTAGCTGGTACCCACCAGCGTCACCGGCACTTCGCTGTCGGTGAACAATGAATCTTCGCTGTCAGCAGCCGATTCGGCGGGGCGGGTACTGCGTTTTTCCAGGGGTTCGGACGGCGGCAGCAGGTTGCTGAACAACGGGTCCAGTGGCAGGAACCGCTCCAGGTCGCCGTTGTGTTGCACAACTTTTTGCGCCTGGGTCACAAACTGTTGCGGGCTGCCGCTGAGGGGGAATTGCTCGGCAATCGAAGCCCCCAGTTGTTGGGCCGCAATCAGTGCGCCGTCCGGCGTCCAGTGCGTGTCGGTACGCAAGAACACCTGGGCCCCGGCCTGCTTGGCCTGTTGCAGCGGGCCCAGCAGGTCTGGCGCCAGCACCTTGCTGGCGGCCAGGCGGGCATGGAAGTCACGGTACAGATCGGCATAAATGGCGGCCGGGCGCTGCTCACCCATATGTTCGGGATACAGGCGCACCTTGGTCGGCACCACGGCCATTACCAGTTTGATCCCGCGTTCCTCGAGGGTCCGGCGCACGCCCTCAACCAGGGCATAGTTGTCTGCCACGTGCTGCTCGGCATCGGGCCACGGCTTGAACTCCTCGTCGCTGTACAGCCATTGATCGCGGCCCAGCACTACGCCGGGGCGACCTTCGTTGAACAGGGTGAAATCCAGTGCTGCCCAGAGGTTGGTGCCCAGACGCTTGATCGGGAATTCATCGTCGTAACGGGTTTCGACGGCTTTGCTCCAGCGACCGTTGAGTACGGTGTCTTTGTCGGTGGTGTTGAAACCGATGAAGCTGCGCGTGGCCAGCAGCCCCAGGCCCACCAGCAGGCCGCAGAAGAAGGTGACGTAGAGGATGCGTAAAGTCCGGTTCATGGTCGGCTCCCCTTAGAACTGGAAGTAGAGGAACGGCGAAAAGCTTTGCGCCGAAAGTTTGAGAATCGAGGCGATGAACAGCAGCACGATCAGGCTGCGCATGGCGTAGCGCGGCCAGTCAGCGACCCAGTACGGCGGTTGCACAGTGGCCTCGGTGCCCTGGGTATAACCGGGCAGGTGCAGGCTGCCCGGCACATCGCCGGGGACGGCCTTGATCAGGCCCGGTTGCGCGGTGGCAGGGCCGTCGGCGTCTGTTTTACCGGCTGTTTTTGGCGTGTTGTACAGGTCGCGCAGGCCGAAAAAGGCCAGGGTCAGGTAGGCAACGATCAGGGTGGCAACCTGCAGGCCGGTGAGGTTGGCGCTGTTGAGTTCCGACAGTGACCACTGGCCGAAGCTGAACATGGCGCCATACATGCGAGCGGCGACGTGCAGGTTTTCGGAGCGGAAAATCACCCAGCCCAGCACCACGATGAAGAAGGTCAGTATCCAGCGGATCGGGTTCAGGGCCCGGGGATTGGTGTTCAGGCCCAGGGCTTTTTCCAGCGCCAGCCACAGCCCGTGCCAGGCCCCCCACAGGATGTAGGTGATGTTGGCGCCGTGCCACAAACCGCCGAGCAGCATGGTCAGGAACAGGTTGCGGTAGGTGGTCAGCGTGCCTTTGCGATTGCCGCCCAGGGTGATGTACAGGTAATCACGCAGCCAGGTGGACAGGCTGATGTGCCAGCGGCGCCAGAACTCGGTGATCGACTGGCTGATGTAGGGCTGCTTGAAGTTTTCCATAAAACGGAAACCCATCATCAAGCCCAGGCCGATCGCCATGTCGCTGTAACCGGAGAAGTCGAAGTACAGTTGCGCGGTGTACGCTAGCGCGCCGAGCCAGGCATCACCGGTGGTCGGGTCCTGCAGGGCAAAACAGTGATCGGCGACCACTGCCAGGGTGTCGGCGATGAACACCTTCTTGATAAAGCCCTGCATGAACCGCGTGGCGCCCTCGCTGAATTTATCCAGAGTGTGGGTGCGGTTGTTGAACTGGTCGGCCAGGTCGCGAAAGCGCAGCACGGGACCGGCAATCAGGTGCGGGAAGATCGCCACAAAGGCGGCAAAGTCGATGAGGTTGCGGGTAGCGGGGGTGTCACCGCGGTACACGTCGATGATGTAGCTGATGGACTCGAAGATGTAGAACGAGATCCCTATGGGCAGCAGTACGTTGGTCAGGATAAACGGGTCGAGGCCGACCGAACTCATCATGGCGTTGATGCTGTCGACGCCAAAGTTGGCGTACTTGAAGTAGCCCAGAATCGCCAGGTCGACCACTACCCCGAGCAACAGCCAGCGCTGGGCAGGTTTGGTGCGCACCCCGGCGGCCCCGACTTTGAGGCCGATCCAGTAGTTCCAGAGGGTGACGGCGATAAACAGTGCCAGGAAATCCACCCGCCACCAGGCGTAGAACCCATAGCTGGCGAGCAGCAGCAGCAGATTGCGATAGCGTTGCCCGCTCAAGTAATACAGCGCCAGAAATACTGGCAAGAACATAAACAGGAACACATTGGATGAAAAAACCATCCTGACTTCTCCGTGTTGACCAACAGTAAAGGGCCAGGCCCCCCCAAACCCCCCATGAAAAACTCGGGGGGGTAAATCGATGCAATCCCTTCTTCGCGTTTTCCCTTTTCCCCTCTGTAGGAGCGAGCTTGCTCGCGATCTTTTGACCTTTTGATCTCGAAGAGCTCGCGAGCAAGCTCGCTCCTACAGAAGGTTCAGGGTGGTGGGCTATTTGCCTTTTTCGTGGGCCGGGTCGTAGACCCTGGTCAAGTCACCACCCAGGCGAAAGGTCTTGAACGGTTGCATGCCGCGTTTCATTTCAATCACCTGCGGGGTGCAGGTGTAGAGGGTGCAGAACGGTTCGAGCCAGGCGAATTTGGCGTCGACTTTCAAGTCGGTCATGTCCTGCTTCTTGCCGTTCTTTTGTTCGAACTCATCCGGGTTCTTGACCCCGCTGAGCACGCGCTCGCCCAAGCGTTTCAGGGCGCCGTTGTTTTCGTTGCGCAGGTCCACGCCATTGACCAGGGCAAAGCTGGCGATCATCGACAGGGGCGGCAGGGCGTAGTTGTGATAGGCCAGGGCGCGTTGCTGGCGCTTGAGTTCGTTGGGCAAAAAGCCCTGGGCGTCGACTTGACTGGCGCCGACCCTGAACTCTTTCACCGACCAGTCGAACAGGTCGCGACGGTTGGTGGCGATGGCGGTGGCCATCACTGACCAGGCCGACCAGTACGAGTGGTTATTGGTTTTTTCCAGCGGCAGGTTGTCCCAGTCGCTGACCACCTGATCCGCCATTTTGCTGAACCAGGCCTCGATCACCTGCGCCTGCTGTGGATGCCGGGCCAGGGGCTGCGAACTGGAGAATTTCAGGCGGATATAAGACGAGGCCATGCTGCCCAGCGCCCATTTGCGCATCGACTTGCCGGTGTGATTGAAGTCTTTGCTCATCAGCGCATCGGCCTCGGCCCAGGCAGTGAGCCAGTTCAGCGTGCATTCAAGCTGTTGCGGGCGACCGTCACGCATGAACTGCATCACCTTTTTACTGGTACTGCGTTCCAGGGTGGTGATGCCGGAGGTGGCGTCGCGGAAGGCTTTTTCCGAGTCGACATTAAGTGTCGAGCGGGCCTTGTCCGAGCCTTCGTATTTGCTGCGAAATTCCAGCTTGCCGGTATACGGCTGCGGCATGGTCCCGCAGTCGTTTTTGAAATCGCCGGTTTTAAAGGCTTCCACCGGGGCGTAATAACCCTGGGGCGGGCGCAGTGCTCCGGCGGCGTTGGCGGTGCTGGCAAACATCGCCAGCCCGAGAAGGGCGGGGGTCAGTAATGAACGTAGTGTGATCGGTGCAGTTGGCATCAGATACCTCATCGTCCGGCCTGCGCGTCGGGATGCGCAGGGGAGGGGAATACGTTGCGTTTGCAGAGTCGGGCCTCGACTTTCTGCGGCTCGGCCCCGGCTTGCGGGCCCTCGATTTCAATGGCCAGCAAGTTCTGGCTGGCCCAGTCTTCGTCAGTGCGCAGCTCGAAGGCGAAACGCCCGTCGGTGTCGGAAGTGGTCGGCTTGTCGATTTTCAGATTCTCGTGGCGTCCGTTCATGTACCAGAGGGTGGCTTGCAAGGTTTTCACCGACGGATCGGCGAAGCGGATGTCGATTTGGTGATTGGCGTTGCGCAGGTCCAGGTTGCGGCTATTGACCAGCATCTGGTTCGCGCCGGGCTTGAGCGTGGTGCTGTTGCTCAGGAGCGCGGGCTTGCCTTGGCAACCGTTGTCGAGCAGGGCCAGCATTTGCCGGTAGGTGACCTCCTGATCGAGGCGATACAGCGGCGAGAACTCCCAGATCAGCACCTTGGGCGGGGTTTTCTGGAATTCTTCGCTGCCCAGGTACTGCAGCATCGAGCCTTCAAGGCCGCCACCGGGGAAGGCGACGTTGAGCACGTCGGCACCGATGTACTGCTCCAGAAAGCCCGAGAAGTTGTAGTTCTTACCGCTGTGGCTGGTACCCACCAGGGTGATCTGCGGGTTGCCCGAATCACCGAACAGGTCGCCGTCAGCGGCTTCGCCCCTGGGCTCGGTGCTGAACTGGTCCATGTACTGCACGGCATAGCTGGTGCCGCATAACTGGCCGGCCATGTTGTGCAGGGTGCCGGTCTTGCCCATGCGCCCGGAGATTCTGGTTTCGAATTCGCGCCGGGGAATATCGGCGAAAGCGGGGATTTTTTTCACCGTGTCGGCAACGATTCTGGCGGTGCGTTCGGCGCCGTAGGGTGTCCAGTGCTGGTCGCCGCGGAAGTAGAAATCGTGGGCCTGTTTTTCGTTGGTCAAAGGCGACAGGTCAGGCACGTGGTAGCCCATTTTGGCGAAGCGCCCGAGCATGGCCTGGTAGTTTTTCAGGGCCTTGTCGTAGTCGTAGCGGTCACGCTCGGCAGGCATCAGTTTGTTGCGGTTGACCAGCCCGCGGGTCGGTTGATACACCATCACCAGTTCCACACCTTTGCTTTTGAACGCATCGTGCAGTTGCTGCATGCGTCGGTAGCCGGCAGGGGTGGTATCGAATTCGGTGCGCAGGTCTTCCTGGGTGCGGAACAGCCAGTCGCCTTCAGCCTGCACCAGGGTGGTGAAGTTTTGCTGGTAGCGGGTGGTGTAGTTTTTCGCATCGTGGGCTTGGGGGCACAGGTTGCAGCAGGGTTCTGCGTTGAACGCCGGGGCTTGAATCTCATCTGCCTGCACGCCGGCACTGACAGCGAGGATGGCGGCGGTCAGGCCCGACAAGCTTAGAAATTTGATCATTTTGGGGGGCATAACAGTCATCCTCAGTCGCGCATTTCGGTCTGGCGTTCAACGGGGTCGATCAGCACGGCTTTTTGCTGGCGCACCAGCAGGTCGAGAATCTCGCTCTGACGCTCACCCAGAATGCCGTTGAAGCTGATGCCGCTGGATTTGCTCGGGGCCAGCATCGATACCCGATACAGCTCGATGCTCAGGGGCGAGTCGATACTCAGCGGGCCGCTGCCGTTACCGGCCAGCTCGCCGCCCACCAGGATCAGTGACACCTGGGTGTCGAACGGGTCGAGGTCGATATCGCGATCGGTATCGGTCAAATCCTTGATGTGGCCGTAGATGCCGGTCAGGCCGTTGGCCAGGGCGATGTTTTCGTACAGCCGGATATTCACGCTGTTGCGCACCCGGATTCCGTGGCGACGGTTGTTGATCACCTTGTTGCCCCACAGCAGGTTGTCGCCGCTCTCGTACAGGGTGATGCCGTCGGTGTGGTTCTGGAAAATCTGGTTGTCGGCAATCAGGTTGTTGGAACTGTTGCGGTCGATCACCAGGCCCGACAACTTGTTGTCATGGCTGCGGTTGTTGAAGATGAAGCTGTCGTTCACCTCGCGGGAAATGATGATCCCGTGCTTGCGCTGGGTCCCGAATACATCGTTGTCGGCGATGATCAGCCCGCGGGAACGGTCATGGGGGTCGATGCCGTAGACGATGTTGTCGCGGTAGGTGTTGCCCTTGACTACAAAGTCGCGGGTTTCATAGCAGTAGAAGCCGTACCACATGTCCGAGAATTCGGAGCCCAGGATCCAGCCGGTGGGCTCATAGCGCTTGACCACCTTGGCCATGTTGGGTGTGTACTGGGAAATACTCACCCCGTACGACTTGCTGTTGGCGTAGCCGAAGCTGGCCATTGTGCTGTTGACGATATAAGTCTCGGTGGCACCCCAGGCCAGCAGGAACGGGCGAAACTCTTTGGCATCACGGAAGGTCGCCGGGCCGTTGGCCTTTTCGCGCCAGCCGGTAACCTTGGTGTCGCGTACGAACAGCTGGCCGTCGTTGACCATGAACGCACCGGCTTCTTCGGACAGGCGCAGCTCCCTGGTGCTGCTGTCGATGTCCAGAATGCCCTTGTGCCCGACCACGATCGGCAAGCGTGCCAGGTACACCCCCGGTGCGGTTTCGCTGAAGTATTTTTTCGGCAGGCGGCGGGCCAGATCCTTGAGGTTTACATAGCCGTCGTCGATGAAAATTGCCTGGGGGATACCGCCCTGGCGCACCACCCATTCGGCCATCTTGTTGTCGCCGCCGATGAAATCCTTGAGGGCGTTTTCCTGCATCATGCGGCGCACGCTGACCTTGCCGGCGGTGCTGCGCACTATCTTGGCCGCAACTGCTTCGGCGGTGTAGCCGCTGATGTCGGGCAGTGCCGGTTTGGCTATTTCCAGCGGCGCACTGGGGGCAGTACGCACGGTATAGGTCCTGGCCTGTTGCAGCTCTTTGGCCAGGCCTGGGCGCAGTGGCTCGACATTGCCAAAGGCGACTGAACTTGCCAGCAGCAGGGCGCCGGCCAGCAGGCTGATTGCGCCTTTATTGGCAGGATGGTTCATCTCTCGCACTCCCGTTGGCGTGGTCATCAGAAGCGCCAGATCACGTCGACAAACGCGCGGTGCATGTATGAGTCGACGCTTTTGCCGTAGGCATCGCCGGGCTTGAATACACCGCCGCGAAAGCGCACCAGCGCCGAAGGTTCATCGATGGACTGGCTGAGGGCGGCCGGCAGCAGGCCTTGTTTGAAGTACTTGGTGACCACCAGATCCATTTCCTGACCGAGGTCGTTTTTGCCGTCGACCAGCGGCAGCGAGGTGCTGGAGAGCAGGCCGCTGGTGGGGTCTTCGCTGTTTTCTACGGCATTGATACCGTTGCTGCCCACCGGTTTGCTGGCGTCGACGCGCCAGAACTTGTGATAGACCAGGCTGGCGTCGTAGTCCTCGCGCAACTGCCACGAGGTGAACAGGCTGGCGCTCTGGATGTTCTGCATCTCGCCACGGAAGGCTTCGCCGAAACGGTGGACCCGCGAGCGGGTGCCGGTGAAGCTGGAGCGGTTGCTCTCAAGCCCGGTCTGCTGGTAGTCGGCGCTGGCCCGGGAGTAGGCAGCGCCCACTTGCCAGTTCGGATCAAGGCGCAAACGTACCCCCAGGTCGGTGGCCCAGCCGTCGACGTCGTCACTGGTTTTGGCGCCGGCGAGGGTGCGCCCGTCGACCGTCGAGGTGGCCAGGGTGTCGCGCTTGCCGGTCATGCCGGTGACGCTGGCCCAGTAATTGACGGTGTTGCTGTTGCGGTAGTTGTAGGCGTCGCTGTTGGCCTCGATACCGAGCCAGGTCAGGTCGCCGTTACGGGTTTTATCCAGGGCGTCGACTTCTGCGCCTTCGTGTTTGAGCTTGCCGTCGTCGTGGCTGTGGTGGGCGCGGACGCCGACCCATTGGCCGGGCTGCCATTGCGCCGAAATGTCGCCGTACAGGTGCAACCGGTCCTGATCGTCCGGGGCCAGTTCGCTGAGGTCGGTGCGGTACTCGCTGAAGCGCTGGGCAGCACCGAGGTTGGCCTTGAGCAGGGTGGTGTCGAAGGTCCAGTTCAGGGCTTCGATATTGGTATCGCGCCACATGCCGTCATCGTTGTGCAGGCGCTGGCGTCCGAGTTTGAGCTGCTCGCCGGGGTAAGCGGTGAAGCCTTTGTAGCCGATCCAGAATTCGCGCAAAGCCAGATAGCTTTTGTCCGGTTGGCGCGCGTCATTGCCGCTGCTCGATTGCTCTTGATCGGACTGCTGCAGGGTATCGGTTTCAATAATGTCGCTGGAGGTCACGGCCTGGCCCATGGCGTAGGCGCTCCAGTTACCGCGCTCGCCATATACCCAGGGGCGCAGGTCCAGACCCACGCCGTTGACGTCGCCTCCCTCGCGGGTGCCCAGGTCGCGGTCGTCTTCGGACTGGGCGGTGACTTTCAGGTCCAGCCCGAAATTCTGCTCGTCGGTCAGGGCGGCCAGGGTCGGACACGACCACAGCAGGGCGAAAGACAGACCAATGCCGGCTTTCACAAAGGGATTCAGGGTCATAGGGCTTCCTCGCCGTTTTCTTGTTCCAGCGACTGCACGGCCAGGGCGTTCTGGCTCAGGCTGGCACGCAGCGCTTGTTCTTTTTGCAGCAGGCGTCGGGCTTGTGCGCGCTGCTCTACGGGTAACTGCTCGTCGAGTTGCGCGGCCAGTTCGTTGCCCTGCGGGGTGTCCTGGACTAAGGCCAACTGGCTGAATACATAGGCATTGAGTAGGTTGGGGCGGGTGCCCTTGCCTTGGGAGAACAGCTGGGCGATGGCGAAGTCGGCGCTGTTCTGGCCGTTGCGGGCGGCCTTGAGCAAATGATCGAGGGCTTTTTGCGGGTAGACCTGGCCCAGGTAGCCCCGGCGGTAGATCTGCCCCAGGTAGTAATCGGCGGCCACTTCTTTATCCACTGCCTGCAGGAAATGCGCCTCGGCTTTTGCCGCGTCCGGGGTCAGCCACTTGCCGTCGTAGTACAGCTTGCCCAGCAACAGTTCGGCTCGCGGCTGGTCTGCGGCCCGGCCGTTGTCCAGGTACTCCTGCAATTGCGCGACATCGCCTTGTTCCGGGAAGTCGTAGAGCAGTTGCGCGAGGCTGACCCAGGACGCCGGGTAAACCGGTGCGATGTTCTCCAGCAACGACTTGGCCGTGTCCGGGTCGGGAGTGCCGAAGGCGGTCAGCACCCGGGCGACCCCGTCGATCCGCTGGGCTGATGCCGTGCCACGGCTGTAAGCGTTTTGCAGTTGCTTGAGCAGGTGTGCCTGTTGCTCGGTTTTGCCTTGTTTCTGATAAACCGTGGCCAGCTCGACGTAGCAGCTGTCATTGCTGGCCAGCGCCTGCTTGCAGATGGATTCGACTTGATCCAGATGCTGGTCGTAGGTGTCCTGGATGCGATAGAGGGCAATTTGTGCCAGGCCCGCCTGGGGATAGCCGGCCGCGAGCCACTGGCTGATTTGTTGTTGCGGGTTGACCTCGGGGAAGCTCTGCGGGTGCTGCAAATACAGCATGGCCAAAGGCGTGAGGCTGCTGGCGTCGCCGCTGGCAAAGGCTTGCTTGAGCAAGGTTTGCGCTTCGTGCAGTTCGGCTTCGCTGGCGCCTGGCTTGGCTGCCAGCAAGCGACCCAGGCGCGCCTTGGCCCGGGGCGAAGTTTTCGCCGCTGCCCGGTAGGTGGCTTCGGCTTTTTTCAATTGCCCGGCGTCGCGGCTTTGCATCCAGATATCGGCCAGGCCAACCTGGGCCTCGGTGTAGCCCAGGTCTGCCAGCACTTGGTAGTTCTGTTGCGCGGTGGCGATATCGCCGCGCTTGAGCGCTTCATTGGCCAGGCGTTGATCGGGCAGGCCGGAACAGCCGGCCAGGGCGATGGCCAGCAGACATAGCGCGGTAATCTTGTGGGAGCTGGCTTGCCAGCAATACGGTCCATGGGGTTGGCCTGCAACACCGGGGGGATGCAATCGCTGGCAAGCCAGCTCCCACAGCTGATTGGGGGTAGGGTTTGTCATGGTTAAAGACCCGCGGCCATGGCTTTGTCGATCAGCCAGTTCAGCGACGGCCCCCGGTCGCTGCTGACTTCAACCGGGCGGCCGGTGAGGGCGCTGTCGAGCGGGGCGTCCGGCTTGATTTGCACGCGGATGTCCGAGGACAGGTTGTCGCTGTCCAGGCTGGTGCTGCTGATGATCTTGCCGCTGCGCACGGCGTCTTCACCGGCCACCTGGAAGTTGACCCGGGTGCCGGGCAGTACGTTGCCAAACTGGCGATAGCTGAAGCGTGCTGCCACGTCGGCTTCACTGTTGCGCGGTACCAGTTTGAAAATCACGTCGCCCTTGCTGGCGTACTGGCCGTTGGCGACCAGTTGCTCGGCAACCACGCAGTCACAAGGCGAGGTCAGGGTGCCGGTCATTTGCTTGCCGAACAGGGTTTCGATGTTTTCGGGTTGTAGCTGGTTTTCGTCCAGATGGCCCTTGAGCACATCGAGCATGCTGGTGCTGAAGGTGGCCAGGGGCGCGCCGTTGGCCGCCAGCTGGTCATCCTTGATCAGGCTTTGCACGGTGCCGTCGCGGGGCATGGTGATGTTCAGGCCCTGCACGCTGACCAGTGCCGACTGGGCGTGGGTGACGAAGTACAGGCCGTAGACCGATTTGGCCACGAAGCCGAAGGCCAGCAGGCCGACGACAAAAATCCCGGCGCTGAAGGTGACGGCTTTGAACCGCCCGAATGGGCTCATGCCGCTGCCACCGTCCTTGACCTTGCGCGCCTTGGTGAAGTTGTCGCGCTGCAGGGTGGCCAGGACTTCGCCCATGGTCACGATGTCGCCGCTCAGGTGCGAGGTGATGAGGTGGCGCAAGGTGGCAATGTCTTGCAGGTCGAGGTTCTGGAACTGGCAGCCGACGCGACCGGTCTGGCGGTCTGCGTTGCGCACCAGCAGGTCGACGTCCATCGTCAGGCCCAGGTTGTCGATCACAAACTGTAAGCGCCCCTTGATCATGTCGCCGGCCTTGAAGGTCTGGTTGGCGGCGTTGAAGCTCAGGCCCCCGGCCGAGAGGTCAATCAGCTTGACCTCCATCGGCGTACGATCGGCGCCGGAAAAGTGCAGCCTGGCCGGGATTTTGACCCGCGCATGCTGACGCTGGGCTTCAGATTCGTGGACAACGTTGGCGTTTACTTGAGTGTTCATAAGGTCTTGTTCCTGGTTAATTCGATCGAAGCGGTTCAGACCATCAGCAACAGCACGGCGACGAAGATGCTGCCGGCGGAGAAGGTCATGGTCCGGGACGACCAGGTGTTGAACCAACGTTGAAAGCTGGCCAGATCACGGGTCAATTTGGTGTCCTGACGGGTCCAGGATTGCTGGTCGAGGCGGAAGAACACGTAGATCTTCACCAGGGCGCCAACGATCTGGTTGTAATAAAGAATCAGCGGGTAGGCCGGGCCGATCCGGTGCCCGGAGCAGGCGAGTAACAGGGTCAGAATCAGGCGGGTGAAACCGATCCACAGCAGGTAGGCGATGAGGAAACTGATGCCGTATCGGGCCGTGGCGATCAGCGCGGCGGTCAGGCCCAGCAAAGAGGTCCACATCGATACCCGCTGGTCGAACAGCACCAGGCTGGTGAACAGGCCCAGGCGTTTGACCCCCAGGCCCAGGGCCCGGGCGTTCTGGCGCAGGTTGTTGCCGTACCAGCGAAACATCAGTTTGCGGCTGGCCTTGATAAAGCTTTTTTCCGGCGGGTGTTCCACGGTGTAGATGGCGGCGTCCGGCACGTAGAAGGTGTCGTAACCCAGGCGCATCAGGCTGAACCAGCTGGACTTGTCATCGCCGGTCAAAAACTTGAAGCGGCCCAGGCGCCAGTGCTGCAGCGAGTCGCTTTCCACATCGGCGATAAAGGCCGGGTCGGTGACCACATTGGCGCGGAATACCGACATGCGCCCGGTCATGGTCAGTACGCGCTTGGACAGGGCCATGGAGCACATGTTGATATGGCGCTGGGCGAAGCGCAGCTTGTGCCATTCGCTCATGATGTAGCCGCCGCGCACTTCACAGAATTCGTTGGTGGTGAGGCCGCCGACATTGCCGAACAGTTGAAACCAGGGCACGGTTTTGCGTACTACGCCGGGGGCGAGCACGGTGTCGCCGTCAATCACTGCAACCACTGCGCGGTCATCCGGCAGATGGCGGGAGATGGCGCGAAAACCAAAGGCCAGGCCATCGCGCTTGCCGGTGCCGGCGATGCGTACGAAGTCCAGTTTGACCCGGGCTGGCGGGTTGAGGCGTTGCCACATGCTTTTGACCAGCAACTCATCGGATAGCTCGACCAGCGAGCAGACGATGGTGGTGGGCAGGCCGCAGTCGATCGCTTCACGAATCACCGAGCTGTACACCTGGGCGGTGGTCAGGGCGTCGATGCGAAAACTGGTGACCATCAGGAACACGTGGGAGGGGTCGGCAGACGTGCCCAGCTTGCGCACTTTGCGCCGCAGGTGCGGGTACACCACATATAAAAACAGCATGCCGCGCAGGAAGTGCGTGGCACCCATTGAGTAGCGCCAGATACCCACGGCGCCAATCAGGAAAATAAAGTTTTTCGACTCGGCGTCGAAGATCGATGTCGGCAGCGCCAGGGCGAGCCCCATCAACAGTGTCAGGTAAAACAGCCAACCGGCGGCCTGGAGAAGGCCGTTTTTAAGCCTGGGCATGATCAGTATCCGTTTGGGTTCTGCGCGGCCCCGCAGGAGCGAGCAAGCTCGCTCCTGCGGGGGGATATCGGTTTGTTACCAGCAGATGCCTTCAGTGCGGCCGGTTACGCTGGTGGCCCTGGACATGAAGCCCACCAGGTCGATCACTTGTTTGCCGTGGGGGGCGTTTTGCGCCAGGGCGCGGAATTTTTCGTCGCGGTTACCCAGGATGATCAGGTCGCTGTTGTTGATCACTGCGTCAAAGTCCGAGTTGAGCAGGGACGAGACGTGGGGGATTTTCGATTCGATGTAGTCTTTGTTCGAACCATGAACACGGGCGTATTCGACGTTGGTGTCGTAGATGCTCAACTCGAACCCCTTGCCGATCAGCATTTCGGCCAGTTCAACCAGCGGGCTTTCACGCAGGTCATCGGTACCGGCCTTGAAGCTCAGACCGAGCAGGGCGACTTTGCGTTTGTCGTGGCTGGCGACGATGTCGAAGGCGTTCTGTACTTGTGATTCGTTGCTGCGCATCAGTGAGTTGAGCAACGGTGCTGCAACGTCCAGGGAGCCGGCACGGAAGGTCAGTGCACGGACATCCTTGGGCAGGCACGAGCCGCCGAAGGCAAAGCCGGGGCGCATGTAGTACTGCGAGAGGTTGAGGGTTTTGTCCTGGCACACCACGTCCATCACTTCGCGGCCATCCACGCCGACTGCTTTGGCGATGTTGCCGATTTCGTTGGCGAAGGTCACTTTGGTGGCGTGCCACACGTTGCAGGTGTACTTGATCATCTCGGCCACTTCGATGTCCTTGCGGATAATCGGCGCGTCGAGTTCTTCGTACAGTGCCTGCAGCACATCCCCGGAGGCGGTGTCGAGTTCGCCGATCACGGTCATTGGTGGCTGGTCGTAGTCGGCGATGGCGGTGCTTTCACGCAGGAACTCAGGGTTTACTGCGACCCCGAAGTCGATACCGGCTTTTTTGCCCGAGCATTGCTCAAGGATCGGGATCACGACATTTTTCACGGTGCCCGGCAATACGGTGCTGCGTACCACGATGGTATGGCGCGAGGTTTTGTCACGCAGCACCGCGCCGATTTCACGGCACACCGCTTCGATGTAGTTGAGTTCCAGGTCGCCGTTTTTCTTGCTCGGCGTGCCGACGCAAATCATCGACAGATCGCTTTCACGAATCGCCGAGGCAAAATGGGTAGTACCGCGCAGGCGGCCGGTCCGGATGCCCCGGGCCAGCAGTTCGCCCAGGCCGGGTTCAACGATGGGCGACTTGCCGAGGTTGATCAGGTCGATTTTATCCTGGGAAATATCCACTCCGATAACTTCGTGGCCACGTGCAGAGAGGCAACCGGCGCACACGGCACCGACGTAACCCAAACCAAATATGCTAATGCGCATCGCGTATACCTCTGTCATCTAAAGTGTGGGCGAGCCAGGAATTACGGCGAATAAAGTCCGCAACGCCAGGAATCGGCATTGTTAATGTTCAAACTTTTTTAAGTTGTGCGAATGGCAGTCAACTGATGATTTACTGCAAGGCGTGCCGGGTGAAGGGGGCAGCCGTTTATTGTCGATTATCGTCTGTAAATCGTTGGTTTTTAAACGATTTAATGCCGCTCGTGATGAGGGGTGACGCTCATTTTTATCACGCTTACTTCAGTCGTATATACCTTCGAAGTTGGAGCCTTGGTTGTAAGTCATATCCTACAATCCTTGTAATAAATGTTACGGGTTCTCTGAGCGGCGCTTATGGACATAGTTCCAATCCGTTGATCGCGTTTTCTCGGAATATGAACATTTACGAAAAAGATGGCACTGGTCTCATATTGATGGCACTTGAGGTTTGGCCCTTTAATTACGGGTAGTTAGTTGTGGCTAATAGTTAAGTGCCATTACCGGACAAAAAACAGGGTGCCATTACGAAAAAAATTCACCGTTGTCGAGTGAATTTAAGTTCATGGAGCACAGAGACAGGATTTTTACAGCGCGACGCATGCTCTGTGGGGCAGAGCTGCGTCATAAGGGCGGGGGTTACTCGGGGGCGTGATCACGCAAGAAGACCAGCAGGTCAGGTTTTGACTGCTCGGCACTGTAGCGATAGCCCTGCTCATCGAACTGCTTGAGCAGTTCCGGGTTATTGATCCGCTCCTTGATCACAAAGCGGCTCATCATGCCCCGGGCTTTTTTCGCATAGAAGCTGATGATTTTGTGCTGACCGTTTTTCAGGTCCTTGAATTCGGTGTTGATGATGCGCGCGTTCAGGGCCGGTTTTTTGACCGCCGAGAAGTACTCGTTGGACGCCAGGTTGAGCAGCACGTCATCGCCCTGTTCGGCCAGAGCCTCGTTCAGCCATTCACTGATGCGCGTGCCCCAGAACGCGTAAAGATCCTTGCCCCGGGCATTGGCCAGCTTGGTGCCCATTTCCAGGCGGTACGGCATCATCAGGTCCAGTGGGCGCAGCAGGCCGTACAGGCCCGAGAGCATGCGCAGATGAGTCTGGGCGTAGTCAAAGTCGGCTTCACTGAAGTCCACGGCGTTGAGGCCTGTGTACACGTCGCCCTTGAAGGCCAGCAGCGCCTGCTTGGCGTTTTCCGGGGTGAAGGCCGGTGTCCAGCTACCGAAACGGGCGGCGTTGAGGCCCGACAGCTTGTCGGATAGATGCATCAGTTCGCCAATCTGTTGCGGGCTCAGCTCGCGCAATTGCTCGATCAACTCCTGGGAGTGGTCCAGGTATTGCGGCAGAGTGAACCGCGCAGTGGCCGGCGGCGTCTGGTAATCGAGGGTTTTGGCGGGTGAAATCACCATCAGCATGGGGTCGTCTCCTTTTAGCGTCGGGCGATTCTAGGCGCTGGCGGGTTTTGACTCCACCTATGGTGGTGATAGAAAGCCCTCGTCGCTGACAAGGTACGAGGTTGCAACAAGGGCCGAAGCAGCCTCAGCAAATCCTTTCGCAACCTCGTGCCTCGTCAGGGACTACGGTGCGGTTATAGTGCTGGCAGTTATTTAAAGGGGAACTGATCCGTGCGCATTGCTCTTTTTTTCTGCGCCTGGCTGCTGGGTTCGGGGGCTGTCGCCGCAACCAATGAACCCGCGACGCTGGACCGCAGCACCTGGCCCGAACAATTGCTCAGCCCGGCTTTGTTCGATGTGGCCTCGCGTGCCGAAATCCTGACCTTCGCCCGTGAATTGCTGACCAGCGAGGCACTTGATGACGACGCCCTGAAGCAGCGCCTGAATCTGAAAATCATCAACATCGACGAGATTGATGGCGTTCGGCGCAGGATGTGGCTGCGGCTGCTGGCCAATTATGATTTTGCCCAGCAAAGCTGCGACCAGGACGCATCGTTTTGTTATTACATCGACGACATGGCCAGTTTGCGTGAGCAGGCCGGCAAGTTCGAAGTCGCCGATGATTCGTTTTATGCCGCCTGGGCCGGGCCGAGTCGCGAGTTTCACCGGCGCTATCTGGATGAGCAATTGCGCCTGGCGGCACTGTTCCCGCAAATCAGCAGCGAAATAGGTCTGTTTGGCGATCAGGAATTCAACGGCGACGAGATGAATGACCGGCTGTTCATGCTGACCTTTGACAGCGGTCCGACACAGTTGCCGGGCAACACGGACTGGTTGACCGACTATCTGCGCAAGCAGTCCATCAGTGCCACTTTCTTTGTCTTGGGCAACGGTCTGCAAGGGCGACTCGATAAAAGCTCGGAAGCGGCAGTGCAAGCGCTGTACAAGGGGCAATGCGTGGGCGTGCAGGGCTGGGAGTATCGTTCCCATAGCCATTGGCAAGACTGGCAGGGTTCGATCTTGCGCAGTGTGGCGTTGGTCAGGCAAGTGGTGCCGCAGAACTACGTTCCCCTGTTTCGTCCGCCTTATGGGCAGCGTCGGGCGGACAGCGCCGGGTTCTTTGGGGCACAAGGCTTGAAAGTGGCGCTATGGGACATTGATTCCCGGGACCTGGCTGCCAGCCTGACCGCCGAACAGTCGGCGCAACGGGTGTTGAGCCTGATGCTGCTGTGGCGCCATGGGGTTATTGTCTTTCACGATACCCAGGACAAGGTGCGCAGTGCAGTGCCCTGGCTATTGAAGGCGACGGCGCAGAGCGGGCTTGGCTGGGAGGATTGCGCGAAGGCTATGTAGGAGCGAGCTTTTCAAACAGCTCGTTCCTGCGGGGCTGGGGTAACAAAAGATTACATATAGACCTCTGACTCTAGCTGCGCTTCGGGCATCCGCCAAGGCTATTCGTCAGTCTGAAAAATAAATTCCTTATTCGTTAAAAATCCTTTTTTTTGTCACACGTTTAGGAGTATTACGAAGACAGACCGCCGAAACCTGCACCACAGGTGGCGTCTTCCAGGACCCATCGGGAAGGGTATTCATCTGAACGCATCAGATGAGTTCGGCAGTCACTTCGAGGCGCAGCACTGTTGAGGTATTGCGTCGAATGGCTCCCACAAAGGTGACCGAGTATGGATGATCACGGACGCACTCCTTCTTCCAACCAGCCAATCCTTTATGTGCTCGATACCAATGTTCTGATTCACGATCCAAACGCATTGCTTAACTTCGAGGAACACCACGTCACCATCCCGATGACGGTGCTCGAAGAGCTCGACAAACTCAAAACCGGCAAATTACTGGTGGCTGCGGAGTGTCGCCAGGCGATCCGTCTGATTGATCAGACGCTGGGCGCGTCTTCTCCCGAAGACGTCGAGTTGGGCGTACCTATTCTGCGGGGCAAAAGCGGTCCCAAAGGCTTTTTATCGATTCTGATGAACAAGCGCCGGGAGCCCAACGCGCTGCTGCCTGAAAACCTCAACGACAACATCATCATCAACCAGCTGATCGATCTGCATACCCGTGACCCTGCGCGGCGTGTGGTGCTGGTGACCAAAGACATCAACATGCGCCTCAAGGCCCGGGCGTGCGGGATCGCCTCCGAGGACTACAGCACTGACCAGCTGGTTGACGACGTGGCGCTGCTGCCCCGTGGCTATCACACCATGACGGGCTCGTTCTGGGACCGGGTCAGCAAGGTCGAAACCCGTCAGGGCCATGGCCGTACCTGGCATCAGGTGCAGTTGATCGACAACCTGCCGGCCGTGCATATCAACGAGTTCATCATTGATGAACAGGGTTTTGTCGGCTGGATCAAAGAGATCCGCAAGGACCACCTGCTGATTCTCGACCTGCATCAGGAGCCGCTGCTGCATCAGGAAGCGTGGGGGCTCAAACCGCGGGATATCTATCAGGCGCTGGCGCTGTTTGCCTTGCTTGATCCGGACATTCATCTGGTCAACCTGTCGGGTGCGGCGGGTTCGGGGAAAACCATTCTGGCGCTGGCCGCCGCCATCGAACAAACCATGGTCAGCAAGCGCTACCGGCGCATTATCTGTACCCGCAGCGTGCAAGGGCTGGATCAGGAAATCGGCTTCTTGCCGGGCACCGAAGCCGAGAAAATGGAGCCCTGGCTGGGGGCCATCACCGATAACCTTGAAGCCTTGCATATGGAGGACGAAAACACCCATGGCAGCGTTGATTACATCCTGAGCAAGGTGCCGTTGCAGTTCAAATCCCTGAACTACATCCGTGGCCGCAGCTTCCAGCAAAGCCTGATCCTGATTGACGAGTGCCAGAACCTGACACCGCACCAGATGAAAACCATCATCACCCGTGCGGGCGCAGGTTCGAAAGTGGTGTGCCTGGGCAACCTGGCGCAGATCGATACGCCTTACCTGTCGGCCACCAGTTCGGGGCTGACCTACCTGACGGAGCGTTTCAAGGACTTCCCCAACGGTGTGCACATCGCCCTGCAAGGGGTACCGCGTTCGATTCTGGCCGAGTACGCCGAATCTCACCTCTAAGTTAACCCGGCAATAAACCTGTAGGAGCGAGTTTGCTCGCGAGCTTTTAAACAGCTCGCGAGCAAGCTCGCTCCTGCTTCAGTAGCCTGAGGTAAGCTTGCTCGGCTTACGCGCTGTTGCAGTCTGTTGTTCGGGTTCAGGCATGCAGCGCTCCCAGGAGTTGGCCAAGACAGGAGAGTCGGGTGTTATTGCGTAATATCGATTTGAATTTGTTGGTGGTGCTCGATGCGCTGCTGACTGAAAAACACGTGACCCGTACCGGAGTCCGTTTGCATTTGAGTCAGCCCGCCATCAGCCACTCGCTGAATAAACTCAGGGTGTTGCTCGATGATCCGTTGCTGATTCGCCAGGGCAACGAGGTGGTGCTCAGTGCGTTGGCGCAAAACCTTCAGGCGCCACTCAAGGAGATCCTGGGGCAGATTGAAACCTTGCTCGGCCAGTCCATCGACTTTGTGCCGGCAGACTCGCAACGTACCTTGCGCATAGCCATGTCCGATTACGGGGCCGCGATCGTGCTGCCAAAATTGCTGGTGCAACTCAGGGCGCAGGCGCCGGGCACCTCGCTGGTGGTAATCCAGGACAGCCGCCTTGGCATGCTTGAACAAGTGGGGCAGGGCAGGATCGACCTGGCCATCGGTGTGTTTCCCGCTCCGGGGGCGGATATCTGCACTGAGGTGCTGTTTGAAGAAACCTTTACCTGCCTGCTCGACCGTCGTTCTCTGCCTGAAAATGGTGTGCTTGATCTGGACAGCTACCTGGCGCGCCCGCACCTGCTGGTGTCTATGGACGGCAACACCCGGGGAGAGGTCGATAACGTCCTGCGGGCCCGGGGTTTAAAACGTCGGGTGGCGGTCAACGTGCCTCATTGGGGCACGGCCCCCGGGATGATTGCCGATACCGACCTGATCCTCACCGTGGCCACCCGCACCCTGACCAACGTGCCGTTTGGCGACACCCTGGTGGCAATGGCGCCGCCGCTGACGGTTGCCCCGTTCAACTATGTGCAGGCCTGGCATAACCGTTTTAACCAGGACCCGGCCCATCGCTGGTTGCGCGAACTGGTCAGGCAGGTGAGTGCCTGATCCTCTGATCTCCTGATCTCCTGATCTCCTGATCTTTCGATCTCCTGATCTTTCGATCTGTAGGAGCGAGCTTTTGATCTTGAAGAGCTCGCGAGCAAGCTCGCTCCTACAGTTTTGGCAGTTTTGGCAGTTTTGGCAGTTGGGGCAGTGTTGGCATTTGGAGTAGTTTTGGTGGCTAAGGCAGTTGAGACAGTTGAATCATTCCGTCAGCCCCGTGAGGCGATGACAAACCCCGCCAGCACTACGCTCACCCCGAGGATTTTCTGCAGGCCCGGAGTGTTCTTTGGCAGTCCGAGCAAGCCGAAGTAATCAATCACCAGGGAAATAATCAACTGGCCCAGCACCACTGCCATGATGAAATTGAGTGCACCCAGGCGCGGTACGCTGATCAGCGCGACGGTGATGTAGAACACGCCGGCCAGACCGCCGAGCCAGATCCACCAGGGGCCGCTCAGCAAGGCGCCAAGGTGGGGGCGCGGGACTTTGACGATAAGCATCACCAGCGCAATGGCGACACTGCTGACCAGCAATGAAATGACGGTGGCCCAGAATGGATGTCCCAGCGTCACCCCCAGCCGGGCGTTGCTGGCGGCCTGCAAGGGCACCGCAACGCCGGCCAGCAGGCTCAGGGCAATGGCAATAAATAGTGGCATGAGTACGGTCTCCAAAGTTTCAACCGTTGTACGGCCAAGACGCGCAGGTGGCCAATTCGATGTTCTGATGCTCGGTATTCGCGGGGTCGATGGCCTTGAGCCGGGCCCCGGGTTTACAATCGCGGCTCCCCTCTGGAGTACTCCCCTGTGCTGACTCATCTGGATTCCCAAGGCCGCGCGAACATGGTCGATGTCACCGATAAAGCCGTGACATCCCGTGAAGCGACGGCACAAGCGGTGGTGCGCATGCGCCCTGAAACCCTGGCAATGATCGTCAGCGGCGGTCACCCCAAGGGCGATGTTTTTGCCGTGGCGCGGATCGCCGGAATCCAGGCCGCGAAAAAAACCTCGGATTTGATCCCGTTGTGCCATCCGCTGATGCTCACCAGCGTCAAGGTTGAACTCAGTGCCCAGGGCAGCGATGCAGTACTGATCGTGGCGCGCTGCAAACTGTCGGGGCAGACCGGCGTCGAGATGGAGGCCCTGACCGCCGCCAGCGTCGCGGCCCTGACTATTTATGACATGTGCAAGGCTGTCGACCGCGGCATGAGCATCGAAAGCGTACGCGTGCTTGAAAAGCTCGGTGGCAAGAGCGGGCACTTTCAGGCTGATGCCTCATGAAACTAAAGGTGATGTTCTTTGCCCGTTACCGCGAAGCCCTGGGGCTGGATAGCGAAGCTGTCGAAGGCCCGTTCACCTCCATTGAGCAGTTACGCGGGCACCTGGTGCAGCGGGGCGGAGCCTGGCAAGTATTGGCCGAGCCCAACCTGATGTGCGCGCGCAATGAAGAGCTGTGCAAGCCTGACGAGCCCTTGGCGGACGGCGACGAAGTGGCGTTTTTCCCGCCCGTGACAGGAGGCTGAAGATGACGGTTCGGGTGCAAGCGGCAGCCTTTGATCCGGGGGCGCAGGTCAATGCGCTGCACGCGGCCAACCTGGGGGTGGGCGCGGTGGTGAGTTTTGTCGGCTATGTGCGCGACTTCAACGACGGGCGCGATGTGGCGGGGATGTTTCTGGAGCACTATCCGGGTATGACCGAAAAAGCCCTGGACAAGATCGTCCTGGAGGCCGAACAACGCTGGCCGCTACTCAGGCTTGAAGTGCTGCATCGGGTTGGCGCGCTTGAACCGGGGGAGCCGATAGTCTTTGTCGGTGTTGCCAGCGCCCATCGTCAGGCCGCATTCGATGCCTGCGCCTTTGTCATGGACTACCTGAAAACCCGGGCGCCGTTCTGGAAGAAAGAACAGACCGGCGATGGACCGCGTTGGGTCGAAGGTCGCGTGAGCGATGAGGAAGCAGCGGACCGCTGGAAGAAATAATACCCCTTGGGAGCGAGCTTGCTAACGAGCCGTTAAAAGCTCGCGAGCCAGCTCGCCCCAGAGGGAGATGATCAGGCCGTTACAGTCGGATCATGGGGCTTGCGCACGGCCCGTACTACAGGTCGCAGCAATTCAGTCGGCGGTGTTTCGCAGCTGATTTTTTTGCCCAGCAAGGCTTCGATCGACGGCAATTGATAGGAGTCGTCTTCACCGGCAAAACTGATCGAGACGCCGCTGGCGCCCGCCCGGCCAGTACGGCCAATGCGGTGCACGTAGTCGTCCGGCACTTCGGGCAGGGTGAAGTTGATTACGTGACTGATACCGTCGATGTGAATCCCGCGTCCTGCCACATCGGTGGCCACCAGTACGCGGATCTTGCCTTCGCGGAAACCTTCGAGGGTCTTGATGCGTTTGTGCTGCGGCACGTCACCCGACAGTTGCGCGGCGTTGATGCCGTCACGCACCAGGCGTTCTTCGATGCGGCGCACTTCATCCTTGCGGTTGGCGAAGACGATGACCCGCTCCCAACCGTTGTCGTTCACTAGGTTGAACAGCAACTTGTACTTGTCTGCCCCGGCAACCGCGTAAACGTGTTGCTCCACCATGTCGCTGGCGACGTTGAGCGCTTCGATTTCGACAATGGCCGGGTCGGTGGTCCATTGCTTGGCCAGGTTCATCACGTCCTCGGTAAAGGTCGCAGAGAACAGCAGCGTCTGGCGCTCGGCTTTCGGTGGGGTCTGGCGAATGATCTGGCGTACTTGCGGGATAAAACCCATATCAAGCATGCGGTCGGCTTCGTCGAGCACCATGACTTCGACCATGTCCAGATGCACTTCGCCGCGCTGGTTGAAGTCCAGCAGACGGCCCGGGGTGGCTACCAGAATGTCGCAATGGCGGGCTTCGAGCTGTTTCAGCTGCTTGTCGAAGTCCATGCCGCCGACGAATGTCATGACATTGAGGTCGGTGTACTTGGTCAGGTCGGCTGCGTCTTTGGCGATTTGCACCACCAGCTCGCGGGTCGGCGCAATGATCAGTGCGCGCGGCTCGCCCATGTAGCGTTCTTTGGGCGGCGGGGTCTGGGTCAGCTGGCTGATGATCGAAATCAGGAACGCGGCAGTTTTGCCGGTACCGGTCTGGGCGCGACCGATGGCGTCACGGTCGCTGAGGGTATAGCCCAGTACGCCAGCCTGAATCGGGGTGCAGTACGGAAAACCCAGGTCTTGAATGGCGTGCATCAGCTCCGGGGCGAGCTTGAAGTCGTGAAAACGGACTTTGCCTTCTTGTGGCTCGACCACGAAGTCTTCGAGTTTCCAGGGAGTGACCGGCGGCTTGGGGGCCGCTTCACGCCGTGGTTTTGCAACTTTGGGTTGTTCGATCTGAACCGGTTCAGGAGCGGGCTGTACGTCGGGAGTGTCCACCGAGGCTTGAGCAGGGGCAGAGCGGCCAGGCTGTTGCGCGTCGGTGCGCGGGCTGGTGGTGCTCGAAGGTGTCACTGAAGCTGATGCGAGTGGCTCAGCCTCGCTTTTACCGAATTTTTTTTTGAGTGCTTTGAGCACGGTCATCTCATCAGTTGGTTAAGGAGTGTACGCCGGGCAGTGTAATGCAAGTCGCGTGCTCGGCGTAGTGAACGACAGGATGTTTCGGTTTTAGCCCAGATGTTTGGCCAGCCAGGCACCGATGTCGCTGATCTCTTTGGGTAACACTTCATGACCCATTGGGTATTCCTGCCATGTTACGGCCACACCCGCAGCCTTCAATCGCTCATAGGCCGTGCGGCCCATGGCGTTTTGCACAACTTCGTCGTACTGGCCATGCAGGCACAGGGCCGGGATCCGTTGCTGACTGGCGGATAACGGCAGCACGTCAGTGAAGGTCGGGGCATAGGTGGAGAGGGCAAGTACGCCACCCAGTGCACCTTCATATCTCACATAGGCGGTGTGATAGACCACGGCGCCGCCCTGGGAAAATCCGGCGAGGAAAATCCGGCTGGCGTCTATTCCGGCCCTTTTCTGATCTTCGATCAAGCTGAGGACGGTTGCCGCGGACTCTTCCAGCTCTTCTTCGCTGATGGAACGCGCCGGGCTCATGGCCTTGATGTCGTACCAGCTGGGCATGGCATAACCGCCATTGATCGTCACCGCGCGGGTGGGGGCCTGGGGCAAAACAAAGCGGGTGGTCAATAACTTCTCTTGCAGCATCTCGGCCACCGGCATGAAGTCATAACGGTCGGCGCCCAGGCCGTGGAGCCAGATAACACAGGCATCTGCAGGCTTTTGGGGCTGGATAAACAGGGGTTCGGTCATGGCTGCTCCATCGTTGTGCGTGCGCGCGGCTTGGGTGCGCGGCAAAGGTGCGTGTTCGTCAGGAAATTACAGAAGATGTCGCCTGCTTGAACGTTTTATCAGCAAATGCGACCTGAAATGTTCAAGGCTTCAGAGTGGTACGCGCTTTGCTATGTGGACAGGGACGTTAATGCGTTCACCTTCGGCGGTAACACTAACAGGCTACTGCCGATGGAGGGACAGCAAAAGCCCGAGGTTGAAGTTAGACATGGAATTCAACAGCTCAAGGGAGCGCTTCGGTTCGAAGGCTGGTGCGATATACCCATCGCTCAAGGCTTATGCCGCGTGACCCAATAAAAAGCCGACACGGGTCAACATCGCCTCACAAGGGGGCGGCGGGTCTTGTTCAAACACAACAAAAGCAGTACTTGGAGGTTTGAATGAAGCAGTTGAAATCCACCCTGGCTTTGGCCACCGCAGCCATCGTGTTGAGCGTTAGCGGTTTTGCTCACGCAGGCGCGACGCTCGATGGCGTTAAAAAGAAGGGTTTTGTGCAGTGTGGCGTCAGCGATGGTTTGCCGGGTTTTTCGGTGCCTGACAAAGACGGCAAGATTCTGGGGATCGATGCCGACATCTGCCGTGCAGTGGCCGCCGCCGTGTTTGGCGATGCAACCAAGGTCAAGTTCAGCCAGTTGAACGCCAAGGAGCGTTTCACCGCGCTGCAATCGGGCGAAGTCGATGTGCTGTCGCGCAACACCACCTGGACCAGCTCCCGTGACGCGGGCATGGGCATGGTGTTTGCCGGGGTTACCTATTACGACGGCGTCGGCTTTCTGGTCAATAACAAGCTGGGGGTAAAAAGTGCCAAGGAACTGGACGGTGCAACCATTTGCATCCAGGCCGGTACTACCACTGAGCTCAACGTGTCGGATTACTTCCGGGCCAATAACCTGAAATACACTCCGATCACCTTCGACACCTCCGACGAAAGCGCCAAGTCGCTGGAAAGCGGGCGTTGCGACGTGCTGACCTCCGACAAATCGCAGCTATATGCACAGCGCAGCAAGCTGGCGAACCCGAATGACTACGTGGTGTTGCCGGAAACCATCTCCAAGGAGCCCCTGGGCCCTGTGGTTCGTAAGGGTGACGAGGACTGGTTCAGCATCGTCAAGTGGACCCTGTTCGCCATGCTCAACGCTGAAGAAGCCGGCATCACCTCGAAAAACGTCTTGGCTGAAGCCAAATCCACCAAGAACCCCGATGTTGCCCGCTTGCTGGGTGCTGACGGCGAATATGGCAAAGACCTGAAACTGCCAAAAGACTGGGTGGTGCAGATCGTCAGCCAGGTCGGCAACTACGGCGAAGTGTTTGAGAAAAACCTCGGCAAAAGCACTCCTCTGGCCATCGACCGCGGGCTGAATGCCTTGTGGAACAACGGCGGCATCCAATACGCACCACCTGTGCGCTGATGGACCTGTCACCCGGTGGGCCAACCACCGGGTGACGTTCTGATCCATTTTTTCAGGGGCACTTCATGCAGACTAAAGTCGGCGCACCCAAGCCGAGGCTCAGCCTCAGCGATCCACGTGTGCGTGCGTGGTTATTTCAGATCATCACCGTCGCGTTGGTGGTCTTCATGGGCTGGTATCTGTTCAACAATACCCAGACCAACTTGCAACACCGGGGTATCACTTCGGGTTTTGACTTTCTTGAGCGCAGTGCCGGGTTTGGTATTGCGCAGCATCTGATTGATTACACCGAGTCGGACAGTTATGCCCGGGTGTTCGTGATCGGCCTGCTGAACACGCTGCTGGTGTCGGTAATAGGTGTGATCCTGGCGACCATCCTCGGCTTTATCATCGGTATTGCCAGGTTGTCCCCCAACTGGATGATCAACAAGCTGGCGACGGTTTACGTCGAGGTGTTCCGCAATATCCCGCCTTTGCTGCAAATCCTGTTCTGGTACTTCGCGGTCTTCCTGACCATGCCGGGGCCACGTAACAGCCATAACTTTGCTGACACTTTCTATATGAGCAGCCGTGGCCTGAACATGCCTGCGGCCATTGGCACCGAGGGGTTCTGGCCGTTTGTGGTCAGCGTGCTGCTGGCGATTGTGGCAGTGGTGCTGATGGCACGCTGGGCCAACAAGCGGTTTGAAGCGACCGGTGTGCCGTTCCACAAGTTCTGGGCCGGGCTGGGCCTGCTGCTGGTGATTCCGGGGCTGTGCATGCTGATCTTTGGCTCGCCGGTGCACTGGGAAATGCCGCAGCTCAAGGGCTTCAACTTTGTCGGTGGCTGGGTGCTGATTCCGGAGCTGCTGGCGCTGACCATCGCGTTGACTGTTTACACGGCGGCGTTCATTGCCGAAATCGTGCGCTCGGGGATCAAGTCGGTCAGCCATGGCCAGACCGAAGCGGCGCGCTCGCTGGGCCTGCGCCCCGGGCCGACGCTGCGTAAGGTGATCATTCCCCAGGCGCTGCGGGTAATCATCCCGCCGCTCACCAGCCAATACCTCAACCTGGTGAAAAACTCGTCGCTGGCGGCAGGTATCGGTTATCCGGAAATGGTTTCACTGTTTGCCGGTACGGTGCTTAACCAGACCGGGCAAGCGATTGAAGTCATCGCCATCACCATGAGCGTTTATCTGGCCATCAGCATCAGTATTTCGCTGCTGATGAATTGGTACAACACGCGAATTGCGCTGATCGAGCGATGAGGACGGGACTATGACAACTCATGTTTTCAAACCCGACATGCCGCCGCCGGGTAACCGCATCGGCATCGTCGCCTGGGCCCGGGCCAATCTGTTTTCCAGTTGGCTCAACACCTTGCTTACGCTGTTTGCCTTTTACCTGATCTGGTTGATCGTGCCGCCGCTCCTGAGCTGGGCGATCTTTGACGCCAATTGGGTGGGCACGACCCGGGCCGACTGCACCAAGGACGGCGCCTGCTGGGTCTTCATTCAGCAGCGCTTCGGCCAGTTCATGTACGGCTATTACCCCCGCGACCTGCGCTGGAGGGTCGATCTGACGGTGTGGTTGGCCGTGATCGGTGTGGCGCCGTTGTTTATCTCGCGCTTCAAGCACAAGGCGATCTACGGTCTGGGCTTTTTGGTGCTGTATCCGGTGCTGGCTTACAGCCTGCTGCATGGCGGTTACTGGGGGCTGAGCAACGTGGCCACCAGCCAGTGGGGCGGCCTGATGCTGACCCTGGTAATCGCCACGGTCGGCATCGCGGGTGCTTTGCCGCTGGGGATTTTGCTGGCGCTGGGAAGGCGTTCGGACATGCCGGCCATTCGCGTGGTGTGCGTGACGTTCATCGAGTTCTGGCGCGGCGTGCCATTGATCACCGTGCTGTTCATGTCTTCAGTGATGTTGCCGCTGTTTCTGCCCGAAGGCATGAACTTCGACAAACTGCTGCGGGCCTTGATTGGCGTGATCCTGTTCCAGTCGGCCTATGTCGCGGAAGTGGTGCGTGGTGGTTTGCAGGCCATTCCCAAGGGGCAATACGAAGCCGCCGCCGCGATGGGGCTGGGTTACTGGCGCAGCATGGGGCTGGTCATTCTGCCCCAGGCCTTGAAGCTGGTGATCCCCGGCATCGTCAACACCTTTATCGCCCTGTTCAAGGACACCAGCCTGGTGATCATCATCGGTCTGTTCGACCTGCTCAACAGCGTCAAACAGGCTGCCGCCGACCCGACCTGGCTGGGTATGGCCACCGAAGGCTATGTGTTTGCGGCGTTGGTGTTCTGGATTTTCTGTTTTGGTATGTCCCGCTACTCCATGCATCTGGAGCGCAAGCTGGACACTGGCCACAAGCGTTAGGTAGGAGTGCGACATGAGTGAAGCAATCAAGAAACCTGCGAGCCCTGAAGGCATTATTCAAATGCAGGGCGTCAATAAATGGTACGGCCAGTTCCACGTGCTCAAGGACATCAACCTTAACGTGCAACCCGGGGAGCGGATTGTATTGTGCGGGCCTTCCGGTTCCGGCAAATCGACCACTATCCGTTGCCTGAACCGCCTCGAAGAGCACCAGCAGGGGCGTATCGTGGTTGATGGGGTTGAGCTGACCAACGACATCAAGCAGATCGAAACGGTGCGCCGTGAGGTTGGCATGGTGTTTCAGCACTTCAACTTGTTCCCGCACCTGACCATCCTGCAGAACTGCACGCTGGCGCCGATGTGGGTGCGCAAGATGCCCAAGCGCCAGGCCGAAGAGATCGCCATGCATTATCTGGAGCGGGTACGGATTCCGGAGCAGGCGCACAAGTTTCCGGGGCAGTTGTCCGGTGGTCAGCAGCAGCGGGTAGCGATTGCCCGGGCGTTGTGCATGAAGCCTAAAATCATGTTGTTCGATGAGCCGACTTCAGCCCTCGATCCGGAGATGGTCAAGGAGGTGCTGGATACCATGATCGGCCTGGCCGAAGACGGCATGACCATGCTCTGCGTGACCCATGAAATGGGCTTTGCCCGTACCGTGGCTAACCGCGTGATCTTTATGGACAAGGGTGAAATCGTCGAGCAGGCGGCTCCGAACGACTTCTTCGACAACCCGCAAAATGACCGGACCAAAATGTTCCTGAATCAGATTCTGCATTAACCGCACCCCCTGTAGGAGCGAGCTTGCTCGCGAGCTCTTCCGCGCCCCGGTAAACAGCTCGCGAGCAAGCTCGCTCCTACAGTTTTGTGGCGTTAGGCATCCCCCGTCTCCCGCAGAAAATGACCGGACCAAACTGCTCCTGAATCAGATTCTGCATTAACCGCACACCTCCCCGTAGGAGCGAGCTTGCTCGCGAGCTCTTCCGCTTCCCGCCAAGGCTTTTGCAGACCTTTTAGCCCGTGGTCGATTGCCCTTGCGCAGGGGGCTGACTACCATGTTGGGCAACTCATCAGAGGACTGTGCTGACAGGCGTACCGCATGTCAGACACTTCCCGCTATCAAGTCATGGCGCTCTGCCGGACTTCTTGACTGCCCAACACCGGAGATCCCATGCCGCGCAATGCCTCGCCATCGATAAACAATACCGAACCGGTGCGTCATCTGGATGATCTGGAGGAGTTGCTGATCGACGCCGAAGCCGACGACGAGCAAGTACAGCAAGCACCAGTGGCGGTGTTACGTCCCTGGCTGCTGCTGTTGGGTCTGGTGCTGGTGGCGTTGAACCTGCGTCCGGCGTTGTCGAGCATGGCGCCTTTGCTCTCACAAGTGTCTACCAGCCTGGGCCTGTCTGCTGCCCAGGCGGGCTTGTTGACCACCTTGCCTGTGCTTTGTCTGGGTGTGTTTGCGCCTCTGGCGCCGATTCTGGCCCGGCGCTTCGGTACTGAGCGGGTGGTGCTGGGTATTTTGCTGACGCTGGGCGGCGGGATTGTCCTGCGCAGCTACCTGGGGGAAGTCGGCCTGTTTGCCGGAAGTATTCTGGCGGGCGCCAGTATCGGTGTGATCGGTGTGTTGTTGCCCGGCATCATCAAGCGCGATTTTGCCGGACATGCCGGGACGATAATGGGGGTCTACACCATGGCCTTGTGCCTGGGGGCTGCCCTGGCGGCGGGTGCAACCGTGCCGTTGAGCAATTATCTGAAAGACAGCTGGGCGCTGGGGCTGGGATTTTGGGCGTTACCTGCGCTGGTGGCGGCCATTTTCTGGCTGCCCCAGGCCGGCAAGCGCCAGGGGGCGCACAAGGTGGCCTATCGGGTGAGTGGCCTGATACGTGACCCGCTGGCCTGGCAAGTGACGCTGTACATGGGTTTGCAGTCTTCTCTGTCCTACATCGTTTTTGGCTGGCTGCCTTCGATTCTGATGGGCCGTGGCCTGACCCCGACCCAGGCCGGGCTGGTGATGTCGGGTTCAGTCATTGTGCAACTGATCACGGCGCTGAGCGCTCCCTGGCTGGCGACGCGGGGCAAGGACCAGCGCCTGGCAATCGTATTGATGATGAGTATGACCCTGGCTGGCCTGTTCGGCTGTCTGTATGCACCGCTGGATGGCTTGTGGGGCTGGGCGATTGTGCTGGGTCTGGGGCAGGGCGGTGCATTCAGCCTGGCGTTGACCTTGATCGTGCTGCGCTCGCGCGATGCCCATGTGGCGGCCAATCTGTCGGGCATGGCCCAGGGGATCGGCTATACGGTGGCATCCATGGGGCCGTTGGCGGTGGGTGTGGTGCATGAAATGACCGGTGGCTGGAGTGCCGTGGGCTGGATTTTCGGGGTGATCGGCATCATCGCCATCGCCGCCGGGCTCGGGGCAGGGCGGGCGCTGTATGTGAATGCGCTGAGTGAAAAGATTTGAAGCCATAGTGTTTCGGCTCCTTGCAGATTATCTTTTGTAGACCCCTGAACCCCGCGGATCCTGCCATGAGCCAAGACCACCAAGCGTTGATTACTCGCTTCTATCAAGCTTTCCAGCGGCTGGATGCTGAGGCAATGAGTGCCTGTTACACCGAAGATGTATTGTTCAGCGACCCGGTGTTTGGTGAGTTGCGCGGTCGTCGTGCCAGCGATATGTGGCGCATGCTGACCTCGCGGGCCAAGGATTTCAGCCTGACCTTCGATCAGGTGCAGGCAGATGCCCAACGTGGCAGTGCGCATTGGGTAGCCACTTATATGTTTATCCCGACCGGGTTTACCGTTATCAACGATATTCAGGCGCGCTTTGTGTTTCGCGACGGAAAAATCTGCGAGCACCACGATCAGTTCGACCTGTGGCGCTGGTCGCGTCAGGCGCTGGGTACCAAGGGTTTGTTGCTGGGCTGGACGCCACTGGTGAAAAATGCCATTCGGGCTCAGGCGCGCAAAGGGCTCGAAGCCTTTGAGGCCAGTCGTTGAAGGTGAGTTCCAGACCCTGGTTTGTGTACCTGGTGCGGGCTGCTAACGGCTCGCTGTATTGCGGGATCAGTGATGATCCGGTGCGTCGTTTTGCCAAACATCAAAGTGGCAAGGGCGCGCGTTTTTTTGCTTCAAGCCCTGCCGTTGCCCTGGTCTATACCGAGTCCTGGCCCGATAAAGGTGAAGCGCTGCGTCAGGAACGACTGATCAAAAAGCTCAAAAAGAGTGCCAAGGAATGCCTGGTGCAAAGCCAGGCAGGGCAGTTTGATTAAGTGCGTTATGCTGCTGGCTTACTCTTTTGCGGCGGATAACTGAATGTCAGATTTGATTCTTCATCACTACGCGGCTTCCCCTTTCGCACAAAAGGCCCGCCTTCTACTGGGCTTCAAAGGGCTGTCCTGGCATTCGGTACATGTCCCGCCCATGATGCCAAAACCCGATCTGACGGCGCTGAGCGGTGGCTATCGCAAGACTCCGGTATTGCAGGTGGGGGCGGATGTCTACTGCGACACGGCTTTGATTGCGCGCCGGCTGGAGCAGGAGAAATCGACCCCCGCCCTGTTTCCTCTCGGTCAGGAAATGGTGGTCAGTGCCTTTGCTGCGTGGGCTGACTCGGTGGTGTTTCAACATGCGGTGAGCCTGGTGTTCCAGCCGGAGTCTGCCGCGGTACGGTTTGCCAAAATGCCCCCGGACATGCTCAAGGCGTTCGTGGCCGATCGCGCGGCATTGTTCAGCGGTGGCAGCGCCACCCGCATTCCCGCCGAACAGGCGGTATTGCAATGGCCAGTGATCATGGGCCGGCTCGAGCAGCAGTTGCAACACGAGCAGGGCGACTACCTGTTCGGTGAGCCCTCGATTGCCGACTTCGCGCTGGCGCACTCGCTGTGGTTCCTTAAAGCCACGCCGGTGACTGCACCTCTGGTTGATGCTTATCCGGCCGTTGCGGCCTGGTTGCAGCGAGTTCTGGACTTCGGCCAGGGCACACCGATTGAAATCACCGCCGAGCAGGCGCTGGCGATTGCCAAAGGCGTTGAGCCGGTTGCCTTGCCTGAGTTCGATTCGGCTTTTGGCTTCAGCAAGGGCCAGCGGGTTACGGTTGCGGCAACCGACTACGGGGTTGACCCGGTAGCGGGCGAGCTGGTCCATATCGGCGCAGAAGAGCTGGTAGTGCGTCGCGAAGACCCACGAACCGGGGTGGTGCATGTGCACTTTCCGCGGATCGGGTTTCGGATTGAGGCGGTGGATCAATAAGCTAGGGGCGCTTGAATCGCTGGCAAGCCAGCTTCCACAAAAGCAGCAGTGGTAATCGGTTTGCCTGAATTGCATCGCTGGCAAGCCAGCTCCCACAAAAGCAGCAGTGGTAATTGGTTTGCCTGAATTGCATCGCTGGCAAGCCAGCTCCCACAAAAGCAGCAGTGGTAATTGGTTTGCCTGAATTGCATCGCTGGCAAGCCAGCTCCCACAAAAGCAGCAGTGGTAATTGGTTTGCCTGGATTGCATCGCTGGCAAGCCAGCTCCCACAAAAGCAGCAGTGGTAATTGGTTTGCCTGAATTGCATCGCTGGCAAGCCAGCTCCCACAAAAGCAGCAGTGGGAATCGGTTTGCCTGGATTGCATCGCTGGCAAGCCAGCTCCCACAAAAGCAGCAGTGGTAATCGGTTTGCCTGGATTGCATCGCTGACCAGCTCCCACACACATTGTGGGAGCTGGCTTGCCAGCGATTAGATTCGGGAAATTACGGTTTTGCTGAGCAGCAGGGTTATTTCAACGCGGCCATTATCGCATCCGGGTTGAAGTCCCTGAGCAGTGTGCCGTTCACGTCCAGAATCGGAATTCCACGTCCGCCCAGTGCCTCATAGGCCTGGCGGGCGGCGGCATCCTTGTCTATATCAAACTCTTGATACGGGATGCCTTTCTGATCCAGAAAGCGCCGGGTGGCCTTGCAGTAGCCACACCACTCGGTGGAGTACAGCACCACCCGGGCACTGGCCCGGGTTTGCTCGGGCACCGCCGCCGAGGGGTCAAGCACTCGCTCGATCTTGCCCCAATTCTGAAAGATGACCACCACCACCAGAACAAACAGGACCTTCTTCAAGATGCCGTTGAGCATTACTTGTTGCGCTTGAGCTGGTCGAGCAACTGGGTGGGCAGGCCTTTGATGACCAGGGTTCCGGCTTCTTCGTCGAATTCGATCTTGGAGCCCAGCAGATGGGCCTCAAAGCTGATGGACAGGCCCTCGGCACGTCCGGTGAAGCGCCGGAACTGGTTCAGGGTGCGTTTATCTGCCGGGATCTCCGGGGACAGACCGTAGTCCTTGTTGCGGATATGGTCGTAGAAGGCTTTCGGGCGCTCTTCGTCGATCAGTTCGGACAACTCGACCAGGCCCATGGGTTCACCGATCTTGGCCTGGCTGCTGGCGTAATCCACCAGAGTCTTGGTTTTTTCCCGGGCCGACTCTTCAGGCAGGTCTTCGCTTTCGACGAAGTCGCTGAACGCCTTGAGCAGGGTGCGGGTTTCGCCGGGGCCGTCGACGCCTTCCTGACAGCCGATAAAGTCGCGGAAATACTCCGAGACTTTCTTGCCGTTCTTGCCCTTGATAAACGATATGTACTGCTTGGACTGCTTGTTGTTCTGCCACTCGGAAATATTGATCCGTGCGGCCAGATGCAACTGGCCCAGATCCAGATGCCGCGAAGGGGTGACGTCCAGTTCCGAGTTCACCGCCACGCCGTCGCTGTGGTGCAGCAGGGCGATAGCCAGGTAGTCAGTCATGCCTTGCTGGTAGTGGGCGAACAGCACGTGACCACCCACCGACAGGTTGGATTCTTCCATCAGCTTTTGCAGGTGCTCCACAGCCACGCGGCTGAAGGCGGTGAAGTCCGTGCCGCCTTCCAGGTATTCCTTGAGCCAGCCACTGAACGGGTGGGCTCCGGACTCGGCATGGAAAAAGCCCCAGGCTTTGCCTTGCTTGGCGTTGTAGCTCTCGTTGAGGTCCGCGAGCATGTTCTCGATGGCTTGGGACTCGGCCAGTTCAGAGTCGCGAGCGTGGAGAACAGCGGGCGTACCGTCGGGTTTTTTCTCAATTAAATGGACGATGCAATGACGGATCGGCATGGGTTTCTCGGCGAGTAATGAGAGGACAGGGTGCGCACCCCGCAAAGGCGTCAAGTGTACCCCACCTGAGCGCCGGGTCGGGGTTTGGGGCGCTTGAGACGGGTGTTGACGGTTTTTTTACGGTTTTAAGCCTATAAAGCTGACCAAATGGCTAGGTAGAGGCGGATATTTCGCTGTCTCTGTGCTAGTTTTGCCCGGTCTTGCGCTCGGAAACGGCGCAATGCATGCATTCAGCATGTGTCAGGTCGAACCAAACCCCGTTTTAGCTATCTACATCCGCGATTCGTCGTGAAAGCTGGCGGGTGTGCCAGACCCTTGAGATCTGGCTCGATGGCTGACATTGCACTCTGCAAACCAAATGAATTTGATAGGGAAGGAACATCTCAATGGCTATTACTAAAGACCAACTGATTGCCGATATCGCTGAAGCTATCGACGCGCCAAAAACTACCGCGCGTAACGCTCTGGACCAACTGGCCCAGATCGTTGCTGATCAATTGGAAAATGGCGGCGAAATCACTCTGCCAGGTATTGGCAAACTGAAAGTGACCGAGCGTCCTGCCCGCACTGGCCGTAACCCTTCGACTGGCGCTGCCATCGAAATCGCCGCCAAAAAAGTTATCAAGCTCGTTGTGGCCAAAGGCCTGACTGACGCTGTTAACAAGTAAGACTGTTTTAAAAAAGCCGCGCTTCGAATCACTTCGAAGCGCGGCTTTTTTTTGGGCGAAAATCCTGAAAACACCGTCTTCCCTTGTTGGAGCGAGCTTGTCTCGCGATCTTTTGATTTTGTAAAAGATCGCGAGACAAGCTCGCTCCTGCGGGGTTACAGGGTGCTTACTTCCAGTTCTTTTCGCGCCACATTTGCTGCTGGTCCTTGTCATGGAACGTCCAGGCTACAAAGCGGCTCTGCTTGTTACCCTGGGACATGTCGACGACCTGGCTTTCACGGGCACCGGCTTTTTTCAGCGCGGTCTGGATTGCCGGCAGGTTGGACGCCTTGGACACCAGTACGCTGAACCAAAGGATCTGACGGGCCACATGCACGCTTTCGCGGATCAGTTGGGTCACAAAGCGCTGCTCGCCGCCTTCACACCACAATTCGGCCGCCTGGCCACCAAAGTTCAGAACCGGCAGCTTGCGCTTGGGATCTGCCTTGCCCAGTGCGCGCCATTTACGCTCACTGCCGCGTGTAGCTTCGTCCAGGGAGGCGTGGAACGGCGGGTTGCACATGGTCAGGTCGAAACGCTCAGTGCTCTCCAGCAGGTCCAGCAGGATCTTCTGCGGGTTAGGTTGCAGGCGCAGGCTGATGGCTTTGTTAAGACCGTTGGACTGCACAATCGCCTTGGCCGCCTTGACTGCAGTCGGATCGACTTCAGTACCCAGGAACTGCCAGCGGTACTCGCTATGGCCGATCAGCGGGTAGACGCAGTTGGCGCCCATGCCGATGTCCAGCACGCGAACGTTCTGCCCGCGGGGGATTTCGCCGTCGTTCATGCTGGCCAGCAGGTCGGCCAGGAAGTGCACGTAGTCGGCGCGTCCCGGAACCGGCGGGCACAGGTAGTCGGCCGGGATGTCCCAGTGGGCAATGCCGTAGAACGCCTTGAGCAGGGCGCGGTTGAACACGCGTACCGCGGTCGGGTTGGCAAAGTCGATACTCTCTTTGCCGTACGGGTTGATGATGACGAATTCGGCCAGTTCAGGGCAGACCGAAATCAGTTGCGGGAAGTCGTAACGGCCCTGGTGACGGTTGCGCGGGTGCAGGCTGGGCTTGACGCGCGGCTCGGCCGGTTTGGCCTCGGCAGCGGACTTGGGCTTGTGGCGTGTGGCTTTGGAAGTGCGTGGGGTCGTCATGTTCAATTCATTCCACAAAAGCAATCGCGGGCAAGGCCGCCCCAGCAGGGTTGAACCCTGCGGGAGCGGCCTTGCCCGCGATCAGGTGCGCAGCGTTATTACAGGCTGGAAATCCGCGCGTGCTGTTCTGCCAGTTTGCTCAAGGCCTGTTCGGCTTCGGCCAACTTGGCACGTTCTTTCTCGATGACTTCGGCCGGAGCCTTGTCAACGAATGCGGCGTTCGACAACTTGCCGCCAACGCGGGCAACTTCGCCGTGCAAGCGCTGGATTTCCTTGTCCAGGCGCGCCAACTCTGCATCTTTGTCGATCAGGCCGGCCATTGGCACCAGCACTTCCATCTCGCCAACCAGAGCGGTGGCGGACAGCGGTGCTTCGGCGCCGTCTTGCAGCACGGTGATGGATTCGAGTTTAGCCAGCTTTTTGAGCAGGGCGTCGTTCTCGGTCAAACGGCGCTGATCTTCGCTGCTGACGTTTTTCAGGTACAGCTGCAAAGGCTTGCCAGGACCGATGTTCATCTCGCCACGGATATTGCGCGTGCCGAGCATCAGGCCCTTGAGCCATTCGATATCATCTTCGGCAGCCTGGTCGATGCGGGCTTCATTCGCCACCGGCCATGGTTGCAGCATGATGGTCTTGCCTTCGACACCGGCCAGCGGCGCGATGCGCTGCCAGATTTCTTCGGTGATGAACGGCATGAACGGGTGTGCCAGGCGCAAGGCCACTTCCAGTACCCGCACCAGGGTGCGACGCGTGCCACGCTGGCGTTCAACCGGAGCGTTTTCGTCCCACAGCACAGGCTTGGACAGTTCCAGGTACCAGTCGCAGTACTGGTTCCAGATGAACTCGTACAGGGCTTGAGCGGCGAGGTCGAAGCGGAACTGGTCGAGGTGACGGGTCACTTCGGCTTCGGTGCGCTGCAGCTGCGAGATGATCCAGCGGTCAGCCAGTGACAGTTCGTAGGCTTCGCCGTTCTGGCCGCAGTCTTCGCCCTTGTCCAGCACGTAGCGCGCGGCGTTCCAGATCTTGTTGCAGAAGTTGCGATAGCCTTCAACGCGGCCCATGTCGAACTTGATGTCGCGACCGGTGGATGCCAGCGAACAGAAAGTGAAGCGCAGGGCGTCGGTGCCGTAGCTGGCGATGCCGTCAGCGAATTCGTCACGGGTCTGTTTTTCGATCTTCTTCAGCAGTTTTGGCTGCATCAGGCCGGTGGTGCGTTTGGCCACCAGGTCTTCGAGCTCGATGCCGTCGATGATGTCCAGCGGGTCCAGGACGTTGCCCTTGGACTTGGACATCTTCTGGCCCTGACCGTCACGTACCAGGCCGTGTACATACACGGTCTTGAACGGAACTTGCGGGGTGCCGTCTTCATTTTTCACCAGGTGCATGGTGAGCATGATCATCCGGGCAACCCAGAAGAAAATGATGTCGAAGCCGGTAACCAGCACGTCAGTTGAGTGGAAAGTTTTCAGCGCGTCGGTTTTTTCCGGCCAGCCCAGGGTGGAGAACGTCCACAGACCCGAACTGAACCAGGTGTCGAGCACGTCGTTGTCCTGTTGCAGCGCAACATCCGGGCCCAGGTTGTTCTTGGCCCGGACTTCGGCTTCGTCGCGGCCTACATAGACCTTGCCCGACTCGTCGTACCAGGCCGGAATCCGGTGGCCCCACCACAGCTGACGGCTGATGCACCAGTCCTGGATGTCGCGCATCCACGAGAAGTACATGTTTTCGTACTGCTTGGGTACGAACGCGATGCGGCCATCTTCAACGGCGGCAATGGCCGGTTCAGCCAACGGCTTGGTCGATACGTACCACTGATCGGTCAGCCACGGCTCGATGATGGTGCCCGAACGGTCGCCCTTCGGTACTTTCAGCGCGTGATCGTCGACGCTCACCAGCAGGCCTGCGGCCTCGAAGTCGGCGACGATTTGCTTGCGCGCTTCGAAGCGGTCCAGGCCGGCATACTTGGCCGGCAGGGTGCCGTCGATGGTTTCGTTCAGTTTGCCGTCGAGGTTGAACACCTGGGCGGCAGGCAGTACCACCGCGTTTTTGTCGAAAATGTTCAGCAGCGGCAGGTTGTGGCGCTTGCCGACTTCGTAGTCGTTGAAGTCGTGGGCCGGCGTGATTTTCACACAGCCAGTGCCGAATTCAGGATCGCAGTAATCGTCAGCAATGATCGGGATGCGACGGCCAACCAGTGGCAGCTCGACGAATTTGCCGATCAGGGCCTTGTAGCGTTCGTCTTCCGGGTTTACCGCAACGGCAGCATCGCCGAGCATGGTTTCCGGACGGGTGGTTGCAACTACCAGGTAGTCCAGGCCTTCAGCGGTTTTGGCGCCATCAGCCAGCGGGTAGCGCAGGTTCCACAGGAAACCTTTCTCGTCGTGGTTTTCCACTTCAAGGTCGGAAATGGCGGTGTGCAGCTTGGTGTCCCAGTTGACCAGGCGCTTGCCGCGATAGATGAGGCCGTCTTCGTGCAGGCGCACAAAGGCTTCCTTCACGGCTTCGGACAGACCGTCGTCCATGGTGAAGCGTTCGCGGCTCCAGTCTACGGACGAGCCAAGGCGACGAATCTGACGGCTGATGTTGCCGCCGGACTGATCTTTCCATTCCCAGATCTTGTCCAGGAACTTCTCGCGGCCCAGGTCGTGGCGGTTCAGACCTTGTGCTTCGATCTGACGCTCAACCAGCATCTGGGTAGCGATACCCGCGTGGTCGGTGCCCGGCTGCCACAGGGTGTTGCGACCCTGCATGCGGCGGAAACGGATCAGGGCGTCCATGATCGCGTTGTTGAAGCCGTGGCCCATATGCAGGCTGCCGGTGACGTTCGGCGGCGGAATCATGATGGTGTACGGGTCGCCCGCGCCTTGCGGGGCGAAATAATTCTGTTCTTCCCAGGTTTTGTACCAGGAAGTTTCAATGGCGTGCGGCTGGTAGGTCTTATCCATGCGCGGCGGGACCCTATTGGCATTAATTCAGGAAAGCCGGCAAGTATAGCGGGGCGGGAGGCAGAGGGCGAGTTGTGCAGGGAACCTATTGCTTCTGCGGGAACGCTGCAGGGTAAAACCTGTGGGAGCTGGCAAGTCAGCTCCCACAGGAGCGGCATGTGCTACATCGCCGATCAGCTCTGATGCTGGGCGAGCAAGCGCTCCATATGTGCATCGAGGCGGCGTTTGATTTCGGTTTCGATGTGCGGGGCGAAGTCGTTGATCACGTCTTGCATGATCGCTTGCGCCGCAGTGCGCAGCTCTTTGTCCAGATGAACCAGCAGTGCGTCCGGCGCTTTTTCGGCTTTGGGGGCTGGCGCTATGCCGGCCAGCGGTATTTGCGCAGGTTCGGGCTCTTCGCTGATCACTTCAGAGAGCAACGGAATTTGCGCTTCTTCGCCACCCACCATTTCAGTCAGCAGGGGAGGTTGCAGATCTTCATCTCCCAGCAGCTGGCGAATGGATTCAAGATCATCGAGCAGGTGTGCGGCTTTTTGCGGCGAATTGGAGGTGTCCATCGTGTGCTCAGAGTCGTTGTAGCTTGTGGTCTTGCAGAGGATAGCCCTGTTCACGGTAGAAGCGGAAACTCTCCCGTGCGGCCAGTCGGACGGCGGGGTCTTCGACCACGACTTCAGCCACGCGGGCGAAGCGTTTGAAGAATTCGGGGACTTTAAGGTCCAGGTTGATCAGTAAATCCTGATGGCTGGCTGGTGCCTCGCCCAGGCCCATGAGTATCACGCCATCGGGCTGGTCTTCAGCGTTGCTGTGGGGGACGAAGCTTTCGCCCTTGAAGCGCCACAGACGCTCATCCAGATCCTGGCGTTGCGCTGCATCGCTGCAGTGCAGGTACACCCGGTGCCCGAGGCGCCAGGCTTTGTCCGCGAGTTTGCAGGCAAAATCCAGGCGTGCCGAAGGGTCGGCGCTGGGAAGGATATAAAAGTCGACTTTGCTTAATTCTGGGGTCATTGCAATTCCTGAATCGGGGCCGCGCCGCTATTAATAAGCAGCGCAGCCTTCGATTGTCAGCTTCAAGCGTTGGCGCGATCCAGCAGGTACTGAGTCAGCAGTGGCACAGGGCGGCCGCTGGCGCCCTTGTCCTTGCCGCCGCTGACCCATGCGGTACCGGCGATGTCCAGGTGCGCCCAGTGGAAGGCCTTGGCAAAGCGCGACAGGAAGCAGCCGGCAGTGATGGCGCCGGCTTTAGGGCCGCCGATGTTGGCCATGTCGGCAAACGGGCTGTCCAGTTGTTCCTGGTACTCGTCGAACAACGGCAGCTGCCAGGCGCGATCGTCGGCTTGCTTGCCGGCTTCCAGTAGCTGGCCGATCAGTTCGTCGTTGTTGCCCATCAGGCCCGAGGTGTGAGCACCCAGTGCAACCATGCAGGCGCCGGTCAGGGTGGCGATGTCGATCACGGCCTGGGGCTTGAAACGTTCGGCGTAGGTCAGGGCATCGCACAGCACCAGACGGCCTTCGGCGTCGGTATTAAGGATTTCCACGGTTTGCCCGCTCATGGTGGTCACGATGTCGCCCGGACGCGCCGCGCCGCCGCTTGGCATGTTTTCGGCACAGGCCAGAATGCACACCAGGTTGATCGGCAGTTTCAGCTCGAGCACGGCGCGCAGGGTGCCGAACACGCTGGCAGCACCGCCCATGTCGTACTTCATTTCATCCATGCCGGCACCCGGCTTGAGGCTGATGCCGCCGGTGTCGAAGGTGATGCCCTTGCCGACCAGTACAAACGGCTTCTCGGATTTCTTGCCGCCCGAGTAGTTCATCACGATCAGGCGTGGCGGCTGGTCGCTGCCCTGGCCGACGGCGTAGAACGCGCCCATGCCCAGGTCCTTGATTTTTTTCTCGTCAAGGATCTCTACTTTCAGGCCTTTGTGTTCCTTGCCCAGCTCTTTGGCCTGTTCGGCCAGGAAAGTCGGGTGGCAGATGTTGGGCGGCAGGTTGCCCAGATCGCGGGTGAACGCCATGCCGCTGGCAATGGCCTGGGCGTGGGTAACGCCACGCTGAACTTCAGCCTGTGCAGCCTTGATGGTCAGCAGGGTGATTTTTTTCAGGGCGCGGGGTTCTGCTTTCTGGCTTTTGAAACGGTCGAAGCTGTATTCGCCGTCGGCCAGGGTTTCTGCCAGCAGGCGGGTTTTACCGTAGCTGTCGCGACCCTTGACCACCAGTTCGTCGAGCGCCAGCACGGCATCACTGCCGCCCAGGCCTTTGAGTACGTTAAGTGCGGTGCTGATGATTTTGCGGAACGGACGGTCGCCCAGTTCTTCATCCTTGCCGGTGCCCAGCAACAAAACGCGTTCGGCTTTCAGGTTCGCCAGGCTGTGCAGCAGCAGGCTCTGGCCGGTTTTGCCGGTGATGTCGCCACGCTTGAGTACGGCGCTGATGGCGCCGCCGGTGAGTTCGTCAATGGCCTTGGCGGTGTGGTCGAGCTTGCGGCCTTCACCGATGGCGACCACGAGAGTGGCCGTTTTCAACGTTTCTGGGCTGACGCTTTTTACAACCAGTTCCATGTCCGGGTCCCTGAATCAAATGGTCAACGTGCGCACAAACGGCAGTGTTTGCTTGCCTGATAAATGAGGCGCCTCACCTGTGATCCAGGCGGGCGTCAAGGCAGGCAGTTTGAACCCCGTCAGTCGGGCCTGACAACCCTCGCTTGCGCGCATATTGCAGCTTTGAATACTTGGGTGAGCAAGCGCAGTGACAGGCGGGGTCATTCACAGGATAATGCGCAATCTTTTTCAATGGCCCGGCTCATCCATTTGAGCCTGTGTCGACTGGTTATGTCGCTTGTTTGGCCGCCTTAGCCTGACGACCCTGGAGTGTCTGGTTTGATCGTCTTCCGTTATCTGTCCCGCGAAGTCCTGCTTACATTGAGCGCTGTCAGCGCTGTGCTGCTGGTCATCATCATGAGCGGTCGTTTCATCAAATACCTGGCCCAGGCTGCATCCGGGGCTATGGATCCGAGCTCGTTGTTCTTGATCATGGGCTTTCGTCTTCCGGGCTTTATGCAGCTGATTCTGCCTTTGGGGCTGTTTCTGGGCATTTTGCTGGCATACGGGCGCATGTATCTCGAAAGCGAGATGACCGTGCTGTCGGCCACCGGTATGAGTCAGCAGCGCTTGCTGGGCATTACCATGGTGCCGGCTGTCATCGTCGCCCTGATTGTGGCCTGGTTGAGCCTGAGCCTGGCCCCGCAAGGCGCCAATCAGTTTCAGCTGCTGCTGAACAAGCAAGATGCGCTGACCGAATTCGACACGCTGGAGCCGGGCCGCTTTCAGGCATTGAATGACGGTTCGCGGGTCACTTATACCGAACAGTTGACCAATGACCGGACCCACCTGAACGGGGTGTTCATTACGCAGAAGCCCGCGGCTCAGAACGGCAAGGATCGTGGCATTACCGTGCTGGTGGCAGAGAAGGGGCGTCAGGAAGTGCGTGCCGACGGCAGTCGCTGGCTGATTCTGGATAACGGTTACCGTTATGACGGTAACCCGGGGCAGGCCGACTACCGTGCCATTCAGTACGACACCTATGGTGTGTTGCTGCCCAAGCCTGATGTCAGCGATGAAGTGACCGACCGCGATGCGATGCCGACCATGGATCTTGTCGGTAACCCGGATATTCGTGCGCAAGCCGAACTGCAATGGCGTTTTTCCATGCCGCTGCTGGTCTTTATCGTGACGCTGATCGCGGTTCCGCTGTCTCGCGTCAATCCGCGTCAGGGGCGCTTCCTCAAGCTGTTACCAGCCATTCTTCTTTATATGGCGTATGTGACCGCTTTGATTCTGGTCCGCGGTGCCCTGGAAAAAGGCAAGATTTCACCGGCGCTCGGTTTGTGGTGGGTGCATGGCCTGTTCCTGATCATTGGCCTGTTGTTGTTTTACTGGGAGCCTTTGCGCTTGAAACTGGCGAATCGCCGTAGCGTGAAGGAGATGGCCCGTGGTTAAGCTCGATCGCTATATTGGTAAAAGTGTGTTCCTGGCGATCCTGGCGGTAACCGGGATCATTCTGGGGCTGGCGTCGCTGTTCGCGTTTATCGATGAGGTAAAGAGCGTCTCCGATACCTACACGATCATGGACGTTTTCAGTTTTGTCATGCTGACAGCGCCGCGCCGCATGTACGAAATGTTGCCGATAGCGGCGCTGATCGGCTGCCTGATTGGTCTGGGCAGTCTTGCGAGCAACAGCGAACTGACGATCATGCGTGCGGCCGGTGTGTCCACCGGGCGTATTGTCTGGGCGGTCATGAAGCCAATGCTGGTGCTGGTGCTGGCCGGCATCCTGATCGGCGAGTATGTCGCCCCGGCAACTGAAACCGTTGCCCAGGCCAACCGTGCACTGGCCCAGGGTGGCGGTGACGCACAAAGCTCCAAGCATGGTCTGTGGCATCGCCAGGGTGATGAGTTCATCCATATCAACGCTGTTCAACCAAACGGCATGCTGTTGGGCGTAACCCGCTACCGGTTTGATAAAGAACGTCATCTGCTGTCGGCGAGTTTCGCCAAGAAGGCCCAGTTCGACCAGGATCAATGGCTGTTGAGCGATATTGCAACCACGGTTTTCCATGAGCGCAGCACTGAAGTCATCAAGGTGCCTGAAGAGCGTTGGGATGTTTCGTTGAGTCCGCAGTTGCTCAATACCGTGGTCATGGCTCCGGATGCGCTGTCCATCAGCGGCCTGTGGAATTATATCCACTACCTGAAAGATCAAGGTCTGAACAACGGCCGTTACTGGCTGGCATTTTGGGTGAAAGTGCTGCAGCCACTGGTTACGGCGGCGCTGGTATTGATGGCCATCTCCTTTATTTTCGGGCCGTTGCGTTCCGTCACCCTGGGGCAGCGCGTGTTTACCGGTGTATTGGTGGGCTTTGCTTTCAAAATCGCGCAAGACTTGCTGGGGCCGGCCAGTCTGGTGTTTGGCTTCTCACCGCTGTTTGCGGTACTGCTGCCGGCCGGTATTTGTGCGCTGGCCGGTATCTGGCTGTTGCGCCGGGCACGTTGATGAACTGCTCTTGATGCAATCAGAAGCCTCTATCACGCGATAGGGGCTTTTTTGTGCGGGGCTATTGGCCTGCGGACGTGACGCTTGGCGCGCGGATCAGGTACAATTCCCGGCTATTTTTCGGCGGGCAGTCTGCCTGCGACTTTTTTTGAGTGTTGACCCGTGAGTGATTTGAGTCATATCCGCAATTTCTCCATCATCGCCCACATTGACCATGGCAAGTCGACGCTGGCCGATCGTTTTATTCAGATGTGCGGCGGCCTCGCCGAGCGCGAAATGGAAGCCCAGGTTCTGGACTCCATGGACCTCGAGCGCGAGCGCGGGATCACCATCAAAGCCCACAGCGTCACCCTGTATTACACGGCCAAAGACGGCAAAACCTATCAGCTGAACTTCATTGATACCCCGGGCCACGTTGACTTCACCTATGAAGTCAGCCGGTCTCTGGCGGCGTGTGAAGGTGCGTTGCTGGTGGTCGATGCCGGGCAGGGCGTAGAAGCCCAGTCCGTAGCCAACTGCTACACCGCCATCGAGCAGGGCCTTGAGGTTATGCCGGTCTTGAACAAGATCGACTTGCCCCAGGCCGATCCTGATCGCGTCAGGGATGAAATCGAAAAAATCATTGGTATCGATGCCACTGATGCCGTGACATGCAGCGCCAAAACCGGCCTGGGCGTCGACGAAGTGCTTGAGCGCCTGGTGCAGACCATTCCTGCGCCGACCGGCAACTACGAAGATCCGCTGCAAGCGTTGATCATCGACTCCTGGTTCGACAACTACCTGGGCGTTGTGTCCCTGGTTCGCGTGCGCCACGGCCGCGTGAAAAAGGGCGACAAGATCCTGGTCAAGTCCACCGGCAAGGTGCATCTGGTCGACAGCGTGGGTGTGTTCAACCCCAAGCACACCGCGACCACTGATCTGAAAGCCGGTGAAGTAGGCTTCATCATCGCCGGTATCAAGGACATTCACGGTGCGCCAGTGGGCGACACCCTGACCTTGAGCTCCACCCCGGATGTTGACGTACTGCCAGGTTTCAAGCGGATTCAGCCGCAGGTCTACGCGGGCTTGTTCCCGGTCAGCTCTGACGACTTCGAAGACTTCCGTGAGGCCCTGCAAAAGCTCACGCTGAACGACTCGTCGCTGCAGTACACCCCGGAAAGTTCCGACGCCCTGGGCTTCGGCTTCCGTTGCGGGTTCCTCGGCATGCTGCACATGGAGATCATCCAGGAGCGCCTTGAGCGCGAATACGACCTGGACCTGATCACCACGGCGCCTACCGTAATTTTTGAGCTGCTGCTCAAGACCGGTGAAACCATTTATGTGGATAACCCGTCCAAGTTGCCGGACGTGTCCTCCATTGAAGACATTCGCGAACCTATCGTTCGTGCCAATATCCTTGTGCCTCAAGAGCACCTGGGTAACGTCATTACCCTGTGCATTGAAAAGCGCGGCGTTCAGCATGACATGCTGTTCCTCGGCTCCCAGGTGCAAGTGACTTACGATTTGCCGATGAACGAAGTGGTTCTGGACTTCTTCGACCGTCTCAAATCCACCAGTCGCGGCTATGCTTCGCTCGACTACCATTTTGACCGTTATCAATCGGCCAACCTGGTCAAGCTTGATGTCTTGATCAACGGCGAGAAGGTTGACGCACTGGCTCTGATCGTTCACCGCGACAACGCTCACTACAAAGGGCGTGCGCTGACCGAGAAGATGAAAGAGCTGATTCCGCGTCAGATGTTCGATGTGGCAATTCAGGCTGCCATTGGTGGCCAAATCATTGCGCGCTCGTCTGTTAAAGCGCTCAGAAAAAACGTACTGGCCAAATGCTACGGTGGTGACGTTAGCCGTAAGCGCAAGCTGTTGGAAAAGCAGAAAGCCGGTAAAAAACGCATGAAGCAAGTGGGTAACGTGGAAATTCCACAAGAAGCCTTCCTTGCAGTGCTCAGGTTGGATAGCTAGGTCCTATGTCACTAAATTTCCCGCTGTTGCTGGTCATTGCTGTTGCCGTGTGCGGTTTGCTGGCGCTGCTCGATTTGGTCTTCCTGGCACCTCGCCGGCGCAAGGCCATTGCCAACTATCAAGCCAGTGTTACACCGGCTGATGCGCAGGTAATCGAAAAGCTCAACAAGGAACCGTTGCTGGTTGAATACGGCAAATCGTTCTTCCCTGTGTTGTTCATCGTGCTGGTATTGCGTTCGTTTCTGGTTGAGCCGTTCCAGATTCCGTCCGGCTCGATGAAGCCAACCCTGGATGTGGGCGATTTCATCTTGGTGAACAAATTTTCCTACGGGATCCGCTTGCCGGTTCTCGATACGAAAATCATCGAGGTGGGTGATCCGAAGCGGGGCGATGTGATGGTGTTTCGCTACCCGAGCGATCCGACGGTCAACTACATCAAGCGTGTAGTCGGCCTGCCGGGCGACAAGATTCGCTACACCAGCGACAAGCATTTGTACGTCAACGATCAACTGGTTGCCGAGCAACTGGTGGGAACGGAGCCGGGCACCCTGGGCAGCGCGGAGCTCTACAAAGAGAAGCTGGGCGAAGTCGAGCACATGATCCGCAAGGAAATGAGCCGTTATCGCGCGCCGCCTGACAAGGAGTGGACGGTTCCGGCCGGTCACTACTTCATGATGGGTGACAACCGCGACAACTCGAACGACAGCCGTTACTGGGATGATCCGAACATTCCCAAAGACGAACTGGGCATGGTTCCCGACAAGAATATCGTCGGCAAGGCCTTCGCTGTCTGGATGAGCTGGCCGGAACCCAAGACAAGCAACCTGCCGAACTTCTCGCGGGTTGGATTGATCAAGTAGCCAAGACGGCGCTGTTAATAACAGCGCCGAATGCTTTTCAGGCGTCCGAATAAATTCGGAGGTCAGCGGTTCTTAAGGTCGTCATGCCGCTTCAGGCATGCCGGCCAACAGTATTCAGGATGTGGATTTGAACAAAGCGTTAAGTGTGACGGCGGCGAACAGCCTGTTCCCTGTCCATTTGCTATGCGATAAACGAGCATCACTGATCCCTAATATCGGTCCGGTGGTGACATTCGGCCACGAACTCAGCGTGGGTAAATCGTGAGTTTTTCTTTAGAGCGTTTAGAGCGTCAGCTCGGCTATACCTTCAAAGACCAGGAGCTGATGATTCTGGCCCTGACACACCGCAGTTTCGCGGGGCGCAATAACGAGCGTCTCGAGTTTCTGGGGGATGCCATTCTTAATTTTGTAGCCGGCGAAGCGCTGTTTGACCGCTTTCCGCTGGCCCGGGAAGGCCAGCTGTCGCGCTTGCGTGCCCGCCTGGTAAAAGGGGAAACCCTGGCCGTCCTGGCCCGTGGTTTTGAACTGGGCGAGTATCTGCGCCTGGGCTCGGGTGAGCTCAAGAGCGGTGGTTTTCGCCGTGAGTCGATTCTGGCCGATGCCCTCGAAGCGCTGATTGGCGCCATTTACCTGGATGCGGGCATGGATGCCGCCCGTGACCGCGTACTGGCCTGGCTTGCCAGCGAGTTCGAGACCCTGACCCTGGTCGACACCAACAAAGATCCAAAGACCCGCCTGCAAGAGTTCTTGCAGTCACGTGCCTGTGATCTGCCACGTTACGAAGTGGTAGATATCCAGGGCGAACCGCATTGCCGCACATTCTTCGTTGAGTGCGAAATTGCCCTATTGAATGAAAAAAGCCGGGGTCAGGGTGTGAGCCGTCGTATTGCCGAACAGGTAGCGGCCGCCGCAGCACTGATAGCCCTTGGCGTGGAGAATGGCCATGACTGATTCAACTGCAACACGCTGTGGCTATGTCGCCATTGTTGGTCGACCAAACGTGGGTAAATCCACACTGCTGAACCACATTCTGGGTCAAAAGCTGGCGATCACTTCGCGCAAGCCACAGACCACCCGCCACAACATGCTGGGGATCAAGACCGAAGGCAACGTGCAAGCGGTCTATGTCGATACCCCGGGCATGCACAAAGGTGGCGAGAAAGCCCTGAACCGCTACATGAACAAAACTGCATCGGCTGCGTTGAAAGACGTTGATGTGGTGATTTTTGTCGTTGATCGCACCAAGTGGACCGACGAAGACCAGATGGTCCTCGAGCGTGTCCAGTACGTGACCGGTCCTTTGATCGTGGCCCTGAACAAGACCGATCGCATTGAAGACAAAGCCGAGCTGATGCCGCATCTGAGCTGGCTGCAGGAACAACTGCCGAACGCCCAGATCATTCCGATCTCCGCTCAGCATGGTCACAACCTTGAAGCCCTTGAGCGTGTGATTGCCGATCATCTGCCGGAGAACGAGCACTTCTTCCCGGAAGACCAGATCACTGACCGCAGCAGCCGCTTCCTGGCCGCAGAGCTGGTACGTGAGAAAATCATGCGCCAGATGGGTGCCGAACTGCCGTACCAGATCACTGTCGAGATCGAAGAGTTCAAGCAGCAGGGCAAAACCCTGCACATCCACGCATTGATTCTGGTTGAGCGTGATGGCCAGAAGAAAATCATCATTGGCGACAAGGGCGAGCGTATCAAGCGCATCGGTACCGAAGCGCGCAAGGATATGGAACTGCTGTTCGACTCCAAAGTCATGCTTAACCTGTGGGTGAAAGTGAAAGGCGGCTGGTCCGACGACGAACGCGCCCTGCGTTCCCTGGGCTACGGCGACCTGTAACAGGCTGTAATCTGCGGCGCGACAATCGCTGGCAAGCCAGCTCCCACAAAGACTTGCGTGGGTTGGCAGGTTAGCTCCCGCAAGGTCAGATCAAGGCCTGTGTGGGTTAGCAGGTCAGCTCCCACAAGGTCAGTTCAAGACTTGTGTGGGGTGGCAGCTCAGCTCCCACAAGGTCAGTTCAAGACTTGTGTGGGTTGGCAGGTCAGCTTTCACAAGGTCAGTTCAAGACTTGTGTGGGTTGGCAGCTCAGCTCTCACAAGATCAGTTCAAGACTTGTGTGGGCTGGCAGGTCAGCTCCCACAAGACAGGTTCAAGACTTGTGTGGGCTGGCAGGTCAGCTCCCACAAGGTCAGTTCAAGACTTGTGTGGGCTGGCAGGTCAGCTCCCACAAGACAGGTTCAAGGCTTGTGTGGGTTGGCAGGTCAGCTCCCACAAGATCAGTTCAAGACTTGTGGGCTGGCAGGTCAGCTTTCACAAGGTCAGTTCAAGACTTGTGTGGGTTGGCAGCTCAGATCCCACTAGATAGGTTCAAGACTTGTGTGGGCTGGCAGGTCAGCTTTCACAAGGTCAGTTCAAGACTTGTGTGGGTTGGCAGGTCAGCTCCCACAAGACCGGTTCAAGACCTGTGGGAGCTGGCTTGCCAGCGATGGCTCCCTGGAAGTCGTCCAGGGTTTTCAGGATTAACACTGTCCATGTCCAGCAAAACCCCCATCCCGCAACTCGCTTACGTTCTGCACAGTCGCCCCTATCGTGAAACCAGTGCCCTGGTGGATTTCCTCACGCCCCAAGGCCGGCTGCGGGCGGTGCTGCGCAGTGCGCGCGGAAAGGCCGGGACTCTGGCGCGGCCCTTTGTCCCGCTGGAGATCGAGTTTCGTGGGCGTGGCGAGCTGAAAAACGTCGGACGCATGGAAAGCGCCGGTATTTCAACCTGGCTCAATGGCGAAGCGCTGTTCAGCGGTCTCTACCTTAACGAGCTGCTGATTCGCCTGTTACCTGCTGAAGATCCGCATCCCTCGATATTCGATCATTACGCGGCGACCTTGTTGGCGCTGGCTGAAGGCCGGCCGCTGGAGCCTTTGCTGCGGGCCTTTGAATGGCGTTTGCTGGATGACCTGGGCTACGGCTTCTCATTGTCGCTCGATATCCATGGCGAGCCGGTGCAGGCAGACGGCCTGTATCGGTTGCAGGTGGATGCCGGGCTGGAGAGGGTATGGCTGCAGCAGCCCGGGCTGTTCCATGGCGAGCAATTGCACGCCATGGCTGAGGCTGACTGGAGTGCACCGGGGGCATTGCTGGCAGCCAAGCGCCTGATGCGCCAGGCATTGGCGGTGCATCTGGCAGGCAAGCCGCTGGCCAGTCGTGAGTTGTTTCGCAAGCCCTGAATAGACCGGTATGCTGTGCGCCGAATCTTCAACTCTTCAGGAGAGCCCTCGTGACTACCAGTAACCGCATTCTTCTCGGCGTGAATATCGACCACGTAGCCACGCTGCGCCAGGCGCGCGGCACCCGTTACCCTGATCCGGTCAAGGCTGCCCTGGACGCAGAAGAGGCGGGCGCTGACGGCATCACCGTGCACTTGCGCGAAGACCGCCGGCACATCCAGGAGCGTGATGTACTGCTGCTCAAGGATGTACTGCAAACGCGCATGAACTTCGAAATGGGCGTCACCGAAGAAATGATGGTATTTGCCGAGCGCATTCGCCCGGCCCATGTCTGTCTGGTGCCTGAGACCCGTCAGGAGTTGACTACCGAAGGTGGTCTGGACGTTGCCGGGCAAGAAGCGCGGATCAAGGCTGCCGTCGAGCGCCTGGCGAAAATAGGTTGTGAAGTCTCGTTGTTTATCGATGCCGATGAGCGGCAGATTGCGGCTTCAAAACGCGTCGGTGCCCCTGCTGTCGAGTTGCACACCGGGCGTTATGCCGATGCGCAAACCCCGACCGAAGTGGCCGAAGAGTTACAGCGGGTGGCTGATGGCGTGGCATTTGGCCTGGCGCAAGGGCTGATCGTTAATGCCGGTCATGGCCTGCACTACCACAACGTAGAAGCGGTGGCGGCGATCAAGGGCATCAATGAGCTGAACATTGGTCATGCCTTGGTGGCACATGCTCTGTTCGTTGGCTTCAAGTCGGCAGTGGCGGAGATGAAGGCGCTGATTCTGGCGGCGGCAAAGGCTTAAACCCGGTCACGGCTCGACGGGTATTGGCGGTGCTGGCTTAAAGCTGCGGCTCTTCTTTAGGCTTGGTCTTGTTGATACCCGGTATGTGCAGCTTGCCGTCAGCGGCCTGATCGCCCTCAAGCTGTGGCTGTGTGGCCCATGTCAGGATGTCGTAGTAACGACGGATGTTGGCCACAAAGTGCACGGGCTCGCCGCCCCGGGCGTAGCCATAGCGGGTTTTGCTGTACCACTGCTTCTGCGCAAGGCGAGGCAGCATTTTTTTCACGTCCAGCCACTTGTTCGGGTTCAGGCCTTCTTTCTTGGCCAGCTTTCTCGCGTCATCCAGGTGACCGCCGCCAACGTTGTAGGCCGCCAGTGCAAACCAGGTGCGATCAGGCTCTTCGATATCGTCGTCCAGTTCGCTCTTGATCAGTGCCAGGTACTTGGCACCGCCCATGATGCTTTGCTGCGCGTCCAAGCGGTTGGACACGCCCATGGCTTGTGCAGTGTTCTGGGTCAGCATCATCAGGCCGCGAACGCCGGTTTTGGAGGTGACGGTGGGCTGCCACAAGGATTCCTGATAGCCCATGGCTGCCAGCAGGCGCCAGTCGACCTGTTCCTTTTTGGCCGCATCCTTGAAGAATTTTTCGTATTTGGGCAGGCGCTGCTGCAGGTGCTGGGCGAAGGTATAGGCGCCGACGTAACCCAGTACGTCGACGTGGCCGTAGTAACGGTCCTTCAAGCGTTGCAGGGTGCCGTTCTTTTCGACCTTGTCCAGGTAGGCGTTGATCTCGTTGAGCAGGCTGTTGTCTTCACCGGCCATTACCGCCCAGCGCTGGCTGCGGGCATCACCCAGGTCAAAGGCCACGCGAACGTTGGGGAAGTACACCTGGTTCATTGCCACTTCGTTGGAGTCGACCAGGGTCAGGTCTATCTGTCCTTCATCGACCATGCGCAACAGGTCGACGACCTCGACAGCGTCGGACTCTTCGTATTCGATTCCGGGATATTGCTTCTTGAGTTCGGCAAGTTGCTCGGCGTGGGAGCTGCCTTTAAGCACCATGATGCGTTTGCCCACCAGATCGGCGGCATTGGTGGGGCGCGACTGACCGTTGCGGTAGATGATCTGGGGCGTGACTTCAAGGTACGGGTGAGAGAACTTGGCTTGCTGCAGGCGTTTCTCGCTGCTGACCAGACCGGCAGCAGCTAAAGCGGGACCGTCAGGTTTACCCAGCTGTATGAAGATGTCGTCCAGGTTGTCGGCTGTTTCGATCTTCAGTTCGACGCCCAGATCGTCGGCAAAGCGCTTCACCAGCTCGTATTCGAAGCCGGTTTCGCCGTTGCGATCTTCGAAGTAGGTGGCTGGGCTGTTACGGGTGATCACCCGCAGTACCCCATCCTCCTTTACGCGCTCAAGGGTACTGGGTTTTTCAACGCAGGCACCGAGCATCAGGAAGAGTCCGGTTACGAGTAGCCATCTGGCTCCACGCTGGCGGAATGCAGTTAGAGAAAACATTCGCGCAGTATACGCAAAGCAGCACGGGTGCCATATCTCGACAATTTACGGTCATTCTGATAACAGCTGCCAAAAACGACAAAACCCTTATGGAATGGGGTGTCGGGGGCTGTTTAAAGATCATGACCGCCCATCCACAAACGCTCTGATAGCTATAAAGAATAAGGCTTTGGTCGGTTAACGGCCTTTGGCGCACGTCAGGTGTGCCGTTTCGGGTGCCGTTAGCGCCGGTTTAGGCTAGAATGCCGGGCCTCAAAGCATACCCCTCCCGAGGCTGTCCCGAAGATGTTGATCCTGCGCGGCGCTCCTGCCCTTTCTGCCTTTCGCCACAGCAAACTCCTTGCACAACTGAGCCTGAAGGTTCCGGCTGTCACTGGTTTGTATGCTGAATTCGCCCACTTCGCCGATGTTACCGGTGAGCTGACCAGCGATGAACAGCAGGTCCTGGCTCGTCTCTTGAAGTACGGCCCTAGTGTGCCGGTCCAAGAGCCCAGTGGCCGACTGTTCCTGGTGTTGCCGCGGTTCGGCACCATTTCCCCTTGGTCGAGTAAGGCCAGCGACATTGCCCGTAACTGTGGCCTGGCTAAAGTCCAGCGCCTGGAGCGTGGCATTGCGTTTTACGTGGCCGGTCAGTTCAGCGACGCTGATGCAGAGCTGATTGCAGCGGCACTGCATGACCGCATGACGCAAATCGTGCTGGGCAACCTTGAGCAGGCTTGCGGTCTGTTCAGCCATGCCGAGCCCAAGCCGCTGACGGCGATTGACGTGCTGGGCGGCGGTCGCGCCGCGCTGGAAAAAGCCAACGTCGAGCTGGGCCTGGCTCTGGCTGAAGACGAAATCGATTACCTGGTCAATGCGTTCAACGGTCTTGGCCGCAACCCGCACGACATCGAACTGATGATGTTCGCCCAGGCCAACTCCGAGCATTGCCGTCACAAGATCTTCAATGCCAGCTGGGACATTGACGGCCAAAGCCAGGATAAAAGCCTGTTTGGCATGATCAAGAACACCTACGTGATGCACAGCGAAGGCGTGTTGTCGGCTTATAAGGACAACGCTTCGGTCATCGTCGGCAGCGTTGCAGGGCGTTTCTTCCCGGACCCTGAAACCCGCCAGTACGGCGCGGTGCAGGAGCCGGTGCATATTTTGATGAAGGTTGAGACCCACAACCACCCGACCGCCATTGCCCCGTTCCCGGGCGCGGCGACCGGCTCCGGTGGCGAGATCCGTGACGAAGGTGCTACCGGTCGTGGCGCCAAGCCAAAGGCCGGCCTCACCGGCTTCACCGTATCCAACCTGCAAATCCCGGGCTTTGAACAGCCATGGGAAGTGCCGTACGGCAAACCCGAGCGCATCGTTACCGCGCTGGACATCATGATCGAAGGCCCGCTGGGCGGCGCCGCGTTCAACAACGAATTCGGCCGTCCGGCCCTGACCGGTTACTTCCGTACCTTCGAGCAGTCGATCACGACTCCCCGTGGCGAAGAAGTGCGCGGTTACCACAAGCCAATCATGTTGGCCGGCGGCATGGGCAACATCCGCGCCGAACACGTACAGAAAGCCGAAATCACCGTTGGCTCCAAGCTGATCGTGCTGGGCGGCCCGGCAATGCTGATCGGCCTGGGTGGCGGTGCAGCTTCCTCCATGGCCACCGGCGCGAGCTCGGCCGATCTGGACTTCGCTTCGGTACAGCGCGAAAACCCGGAAATGGAACGCCGTTGCCAAGAGGTCATCGACCGTTGCTGGCAACTGGGCGACAAAAACCCCATCAGCTTCATCCACGACGTGGGCGCAGGCGGTCTGTCCAATGCCTTCCCGGAACTGGTCAACGATGGTGAGCGTGGCGGTCGTTTCGAACTGCGCAATATTCCCAACGACGAGCCGGGCATGGCCCCGCACGAAATCTGGAGCAACGAATCCCAGGAACGCTATGTAATGGCGGTGGGCGTTGCCGATTTCGAGCGCTTCAAAGCGATCTGCGAACGTGAACGTTGCCCGTTTGCCGTGGTCGGTGAAGCCACTGCCGAACCGCAGCTGACGGTTACCGATAGCCACTTCGGCAACAACCCGGTGGACATGCCACTGGAAGTGTTGCTGGGCAAGGCGCCGCGCATGCACCGTTCGGCCGTCCGTGAAGCCGAACTGGGGGATGACTTCGATCCGTCCACGCTGGCCATCGGCGAGTGTGTCGAGCGCGTACTGCATCACCCGGCCGTGGCCAGCAAAAGCTTCCTGATCACCATCGGCGACCGGACCATTACCGGCCTGGTAGCCCGTGACCAGATGGTAGGTCCGTGGCAAGTGCCGGTTGCTGACGTAGCGGTCACCGCCACCAGCTTTGACGTATACACCGGTGAAGCCATGGCCATGGGCGAGCGTACTCCGCTGGCACTGCTGGATGCTCCGGCATCGGGCCGTATGGCCATCGGCGAAACCCTGACCAACATCGCGGCTTCGCGGATCGGCAAGATCAGCGACATCAAACTGTCGGCCAACTGGATGTCCGCGGCGGGTCACCCCGGCGAAGACGCCCGTCTGTACGACACCGTAAAAGCGGTCGGCATGGAGCTGTGCCCTGAGCTGGGCATCACCATTCCAGTGGGCAAAGACTCGATGTCGATGCAAACCCGCTGGAGCGAAGAGGGCACTGACAAGACTGTCACCTCGCCGCTGTCGCTGGTAGTAACCGGTTTTGCTCCGGTGCTCGATGTGCGTCAGACCATGACCCCGGTGCTGCGCATGGACAAGGGCCTGACCGATCTGATCCTGATCGACCTGGGCCGTGGCCAGAACCGCATGGGCGCCTCGATCCTGGCCCAGACTTACGGCAAGCTCGGTAAACACGCCCCGGACGTGGATGACGCAGAAGACCTCAAGGCCTTCTTCGCCGTGATCCAGGGCTTGAATGCCGATGGCCACCTGCTGGCTTACCATGACCGTTCCGACGGTGGTTTGCTGACCAGCGTGATGGAAATGGCGTTCGCCGGTCACTGCGGTGTCAACCTGGCACTCGACGGCCTGGCTGAAACCGCTGCCGACATTCCGGCCATCCTGTTCAACGAAGAGTTGGGTGCGGTGGTTCAGGTGCGTCAGGACTCTACTGCTGACGTACTCGCACAATTCAGCGCCGCCGGCCTGGGTGAGTGCGTGTCGGTAATCGGTCAGCCGCGCAATTGTGCAGACGTCACTATCACCTTCAATGGCGAGACCGTTTTCGCCGGTCAGCGCCCTCTGCTGCAACGTCAGTGGGCTGAAACCAGCTACCAGATCCAGCGTATGCGTGACAACGCAGACTGCGCCCAGCAAGAGTTCGACGTGCTGCTGGAAGAAGACAATCCGGGCCTGAGCGTTCAGCTGAGCTTTGATGTCAACGCCAACATCAGTGCGCCGTATATCAAGAAAGGTATTCGCCCACAGGTTGCCGTACTGCGCGAGCAGGGCGTCAACGGCCAGGTTGAAATGGCGGCGGCGTTTGACCGTGCCGGTTTCAACGCGGTCGATGTGCACATGAGCGACATTCTGGCCGGCCGTGTCGACCTCAATGACTTCAAGGGCATGGTTGCGTGCGGTGGCTTCTCCTACGGTGACGTACTGGGTGCCGGTGAAGGCTGGGCCAAGTCGGCCCTGTTCAACGCCCGTGCACGTGATGCGTTCCAGGGCTTCTTCGAACGTACCGACAGCTTCACCCTGGGTGTTTGCAACGGTTGCCAGATGATGTCCAACCTCAGCGAACTGGTACCGGGCAGCGAGTTCTGGCCGCACTTTGTGCGTAACCGTTCCGAGCAGTTCGAAGCCCGGGTGGCAATGGTTCAGGTACAGGAGTCGAACTCGATCTTCCTGCAGGGTATGGCCGGTTCGCGCATGCCAATCGCCATCGCCCACGGTGAAGGCCATGCCGAGTTCGCCAGCCCTGAAGCCCTGCTGCAAGCCGATCTGTCGGGTTGCGTGGCACTGCGCTTCGTCGACAACCACGGCAAGGTTACCGAGAGCTACCCGGCCAACCCGAACGGCTCGCCGCGCGGGATTACCGGTCTCACCAGCCGTGACGGCCGTGTGACTATCATGATGCCGCACCCGGAGCGGGTATTCCGCGCCGTGCAGAACTCGTGGCGTCCTGACGAGTGGAACGAAGATGCGCCTTGGTTGCGCATGTTCCGTAACGCGCGCGTGTGGGTCGACTAAGGGCATGTACAAGCTCAGCTTCTTCGTTCCTCCAAGCCACGTCGAAGTGGTCAAGGATGCTGTATTCGCTGCCGGTGGCGGACGGATCGGCAACTATGATCACTGCGCCTGGCAGGTATTGGGCCAGGGCCAGTTTTGCGCGCTGGACGGCAGTCAGCCGTTTATCGGGCAAACCGGTCAGGTCGAATATGTCGGGGAATGGAAAGTTGAGCTGGTCGTTGCCGATGATCTGATCCATGGGGTGGTGGCTGCGCTCAAGCACAGTCACCCCTATGAGACGCCCGCTTATGAAGTGTGGCGACTGGCGGACTTGTAACCCCCAAACACCAACCTGTAGGAGCGAGCTTGCCTCGCGATGCAAACAATGCGCGGTTTCTGAGAAAACGCATTGAGACCATCGTGAGGCAAGCTCGCTCCTACAGTTCGTTCAGCGTGCGTGATCTGGCCTGATCAATCGCGCCAGCGCTTCGCTCAACCCCTGCGCCTGTTCCCCCACCAATACATGCCAAACGCCATCGGCGTGCTGGCTGATGCCCTGGCTGCCCAGTGCCTTGAGCTGGCTCTGCGACAACGAACGCTGGTCTCCCAGCTTGATCCGCAAGCGGGTGAGCGCTACGCACTCGACGTGCAATACATTGCTGCTGCCGCCCAGCGCGCCCAGCCATTTGTTGGCGGCCTCGCGCCCGACCTCGTGCGCCGGTTCCACCGCAGGGGCTTGAGCCTTGCTGACGGCGGGCGAACGGTTGACCCGGGTTAGCGCCAAACGTATTTCATCGGCAATGCTGTCGGCCATCGGCCCGACCACTACTTGCAGGCTGCCCGCGCGGCCAGGACGCATCACCCCCATGGCGCCCAGCGCCTTGAGTTCGCTGTCCTGAGCCTTGTTGCGATCGGCCAGCTCCAGGCGCAGGCGCGTGGTGCAGGCGCCGACGGTGAGCAGATTGTCCGGGCCACCCAGCGCCTGGATATAGCCATCAGCCCGCTGGTTTTCGGTGAGGTCGGCGGTTTCTGCCACTGGGTTGTCTTCACGGCCCGGGGTTTTGAGTTTGAAGCGGCGGATGCAGTAATCAAACACCAGGTAATAAATGGCGAAGTAGACCAGCCCGACGGGAAAGATCATCCAGCCATTGGTGGACTTGCCCCAGCCCAGCAGCATATCGATGGCACCACCGGAAAAGGTGAAGCCCAAATGGATATTCAGCAGGTTGGTGATGGCCATCGACAGCCCGGTCAGCAACGCATGCAACAGATAGAGGAAGGGCGCGAGGAACATGAAAGCAAATTCGATGGGTTCGGTGACGCCGGTCAAAAACGCGGTCAGCGCCAGTGACAGGAAAATCCCGCCCATCAGTTTGCGCCGCTCCGGCAACGCATTGCGGTACATCGCCAGGCACGCAGCCGGCAGGCCAAACATCATCACCGGGAACATGCCGGTCATGAATTGGCCGCCCTTGGGGTCGCCCGCGAAGTATCGGGTCAGGTCGCCGGTCACCACTTGCCCGGCATCGGTGGTAAAGCTGCCGAACACGAACCACGCCATATTGTTAAGGATATGGTGCAACCCGGTGACGATCAGGATGCGGTTCAGCACGCCAAAAATGAACGCCCCCAGGCTGCCGCTTTCGAGCAGCAACACACCCAGGCTATTGATGCCTTCCTGAATCGGTGGCCAGATCAGGCCGAACAGGGCCCCCAGGGCTACGGCGGCAAACCCGGTGACGATCGGCACAAAACGCCGGCCGCCAAAAAACGCCAGGTATTCCGGCAGTTTGATGTCCTTGAAGCGGTTGTACAGCGCCCCGGCCATCAGGCCGCTGACGATCCCGGCGAGCATGCCCATGTTGATATGGGGGTCCAGGGCCTTGAGGGTCGAGATCAGCACCAGATAACCGATGGCCCCGGCCAGGCCCGCAGTACCGTTGTTGTCGCGGGCAAAACCCACGGCAATGCCGATGGCGAAGATCAGCGCCAGGTTGGCGAAAATCGTGTTGCCGGCATCGTGGATGATTGCGATGTTGAGCAAGTCGGTGTCGCCCAGCCGCAGTAGCAGCCCGGCAATGGGCAAAATCGCAATCGGCAGCATCAACGCCCGGCCAAGCCGCTGCAGACCTTCGATGAAGTATTGATACATGAGAAATTCTCCGTCGTTGTTTTTGTTGTTGTCAGTCGGAAAGCGGCCAGTACTGATGACAGGCCTCGCGTACAGATTTTGCGTTGCTCATGTTCAGCAGTTTCTGGCTCAGTGTTTGACACATTCCGGCGTCCAGCTGGCGGACCCTGGCCTTGATTTCACCGATTTGCAGCGGGCTGACCGACAGCTCGCGAACCCCCAGGCCGATCAGCACCGGGGTGGCCAGAGGGTCGCTGGCCAGTGCACCGCACACGCCTACCCAGCGTCCGTGCTTTGCCGCACCGGCACAGGTATGGGCGATCAGGCGCAGCAGCGCCGGATGCAGGGCATCGACCCGTGAGGCCAGCCCTGCATGGTCGCGGTCCATGGCCAGGGTGTACTGCGACAGGTCGTTGGTGCCGATGGACAGAAAGTCCGCGTGCTCGGCCAATTGTTCTGCCATCAGGGCCGCTGCCGGCACTTCAATCATCACCCCCAGTTCCGGGCGCTGGCTCAGGCCCATTTCACCGCGCAAGGCCTCCAGGCGACGGCGGATATGCAGCAGCTCGTCGACCTCGGTGATCATTGGCAACAAGATGCGGCAGCGTTGTACCGGGCTGACCTGCAGCAGGGCGCGCAGTTGCTGATCGAGGATGTGCGGATGCATCTGTGCCAGGCGGATGCCGCGCAGGCCCAATACCGGATTGGCTTCGGCGGGCAGCGGCAGATAATCAAGTTGCTTGTCGCCGCCCACATCAATGGTGCGAATGATCACCGGCTTGTCACCCATCGCATCGACCACGCCCTGGTAGGCCGCAATCTGCTCCTGTTCATTGGGAGCAGTGCTGCGATCGACAAACAGGAACTCGGTGCGCAGCAGTCCGACGCCATCTGCGCCATTGGCATGGGCGCCGGCCGCTTCGTGGCTGGAGGCAACGTTGGCGGCAATTTCGATCTGCAGCCCGTCACCGGTCACTGCCGGTTCGTGGGCGTGCAATTGCTGCCGGGCAAAGCGTTGCTGACGGGCGAGAATGCTGTTTTGCACCTGTTCGATGCGTTCGGCGCCGGGGCTCAGTTCCAGGCGGGCGCTGTCGGCGTCGAGAATCACCTGTTGTCCGGCCGGCAAGTCCAGCAACCCTGAGCCCAGGGCCACCAGGCAAGGCAGGCCTTTGCCCCGGGCCAGAATCGCGACATGGGAGGTGGCCCCCCCTGCGGCCATGCATAAACCGGCAACTTGCTGTGCGCTGAGCATGAGCAGGTCGGAAGGGGTCAGCTCGTGTGCGGCAACAATGGCTCCGGGCGGCACCTGGCACTGGGCACTTTCCCCCAGTAATGCTCTGAGAACCCGTTGTTGCAGGTCATGCAAGTCGTTGGAGCGTTCAGCCAGCAAGGTATTGCCCAGTTGTTGCAGAATCGCGCATTGCTGCTCGATTGCATCACTCCAGGCGTGGGCCGCATTGCGGCCCTGGGCGATGGCGCCGTGGCTGGCCTGCAGCAGCTCGCTGTCTTCGAGCAAGGCCAGGTGAGTGTCGAAAATGGCTTCTTCGTCGAGGTTGCCCTCGGCCCGGGCCTGGATCAGGGTCAGGCGGATCTCGGCGCGCACCTGCTCCAGCGCCGAATGCAGCGCCTGCATTTGCTCCTCGGGGAGGTGATTGCCGAGGTCGGGTGGCAGTTGCACGGTGCTTAAAAAATACAGCGCACCACTGGCTAGGCCGGGGGCCGCACTCACTCCGTTCAATTGTCCTTCTTGATTGATGGGGCGAGCGACGGCCGGCAGCATTTTCAGCGTGGTGGCGGCCGGTCTGACCTGATCTTTGGCCAGTGCGGCCAGAATGGCCTGCAGCGCGGCGTCGGCATCCTCGCCGGCACAGCTGACTTGAACTTCATCGTGCTCGCTGATGCCCAGGGCCAGCAGCCGGACAATACTGTCGCACGGAGCCGAATTGGCGCCGATGTGCAGCCGGCAAGTGCTTTTGAAACCCAGTGCTGTTTGCCGTATCAGCGCAGCCGGACGTGCATGCAGGCCACCGTGGTGAGTTATGCGCACGCTGCCTTGTGCCTGCCCCTGAGAACTGTCGGTCGCGGTAACGGCGGCCTCGATCTGGCGCGCGGCTATCTGCAGCAGTGGCTCGCCGGCCACGGCGGTGTCGTGTTGCAGCAGTTGCAGCGCGAACCGATCGCCATTGGTCAGCACCAGCAGGCTGATCAGGCTGGTGCAGCGCTGGGCGATGTAATCGGGGTCGAAGCGTACCAGGGGCTGGCCGTTGCTGATCTGCTCGCCGTTTTCCACCAGCAGTTGAAAACCTTCGCCCTGTAGATCAAAGGTGTCCAGCCCCACATGCAAAAGCACCTCGGCGCCATTATCGGCACGCAGGGTCAGGGCATGGGCGGTCTTGGCCACGTGCACGATCACCCCGTCACAGGGCGCATACAAACAGTCGTTCAATGGGTCGATGGCAATCCCGTCGCCCATTACGCCGCTGGAAAATACTTCATCCGGCACCAGGGCGAGTTTGATGATCGGCCCGCTGAGCGGCGCACTGAGGGTGAGCTTTTTATTATTGTGCATGGCGCGATACTCATTAAACCTGCGGGGGAAGACAACTCAGTGGGTACGGGTCACTTTGCTCAGGAACCGTGGCTGATCCGGGTCCAGCCCCCGGGCCTCGGCCAGACCCGCAGCCATCACGTAGAAACTTTGAATGGCCAGGATCGGGTCCAGATCCGGGTGTGCCGCCTGGCTCAACGTCAGGTCGCGCTCGGCCACATCATCCGGGGCCGCCAGCAGCACCCGGGCGCCGCGCTGGCGCATGTCACGGGCCAGGGTCAGCAAGCCCGCCTGTTCCACACCCCGAGGGGCGAAAATCAGCAGCGGGTAGTCTTCTTCGATCAGGGCCATCGGGCCGTGGCGCACTTCGGCACTGCTGAAGGCTTCGGCCTGCAGGGTCGAGGTTTCCTTGAATTTGAGCGCGGCTTCCTGGGCGATGGCAAAGCCCGCGCCCCGGCCGATCACCAGCAATCGCTGGGCATCGCGCAAGGTCTCGATGGCTTTGCTCCAGTCCTGGGTGCAGGCGTCGCGCAAGTCGGCGGGCAGCAGGTGGCCGGCCTCAAGCAGGGCTTTATCATTGGCCCAGTGCGCAACCAGGCGGGCACCGGCACTCAAGGTGGCGATAAAGCTTTTAGTGGCTGCGACGCTGATTTCGGCGCCGGCACACAAGGGCAAGCTGTAGGCGCAGGCGGCTTCCAGTGGTGTGTTTTCGGCATTCACCAGCGCCACGCTCAGCGCCCCGCGTTCACGCAACAGGCTCAGGCTGTCGATGATGTCGGGGCTCTGGCCGGACTGGGAAAAGGCAAATACCGCCTGGCCCTGCACCCGCAGCGGGGACTGGCGCAAGGTCACCACTGACATCGGCAACGACGCCACGGGCACGCCCACATGCTGCATGGTCAGATAGGCAAAGTAACTGGCGGCATGGTCGGAGCTGCCACGGGCCAGGGTCATGGCTACGTCGGGCGGGCTGGCCCGCAGGTCGCGGGCAAGGTCGATCAGGCGCGACTCCAGGTTGAACAGTTGACGTTCCACCGCTTCGCTCGCGGACCGGGCCTCTTCCAGCATTTTTGACGGCTTGTTAGAAGACAAGTGCTTCCCCTTCGACCATGACAGCGGTGAGATTCAATGAACGGTCCAGGCGCACGCAGTCGGCCCAGCTACCGGGCTGCAAACGCCCGCGTTCGGTAATGCCGAGGTAGTCGGCCGGGTACTGCGACAGGCGTTGCGAGGCTTCGGCCAGTGGCAGGCCGATTTTCACCAGGTTGCGCAGTGCCTGATCCATGGTCAGCGTGCTGCCCGCCAGCGTGCCGTCTGCCAGGCGTACGCCGCCCAGGCATTTGGTGACGGTGTGGCTGCCCAGTTGGTATTCGCCATCGGGCATGCCGGTGGCTGCAGTGGAGTCGGTGACGCAATACAGGCACGGAATCGCACGCAAGGCTGCGCGAATGGCGCCGGGATGCACGTGGAGCAAGTCGGGGATCAGTTCGGCAAAACGCGCATGGGCCAGGGCGGCACCCAGAATGCCGGGCTCGCGGTGATGCAGCGGGCTCATGGCGTTATACAAATGGGTGAAGCTGGTGGCGCCCGCATCCAGTGCGGCCACGCCTTCTTCATAACTGCCCAGGGTATGCCCCAGCTGCATGCGAATGCCCCGGGCGCTCAGGGCGCCGATCAATTCGATATGGCCGGCGATTTCAGGGGCGATGGTGATGACTTTGATCGGCGCCAGACTCAGGTAATCCTCGACTTCGGCCATCAGCGCGGTATGGGCGAAGTTAGGTTGAGCGCCGAGTTTGCCGGGGTTGATAAACGGGCCTTCGAGATGCACCCCCAGTACCCGGGCGCAGCCGGCCGGCCGTTGCTGACAAAACTCGCCGAGGGCACCGAGCACGCGGCTGATCTCGTGATTCGGCGCGGTCATGGTGGTGGCCAGCATTGCCGTGGTGCCGAAGCGCAAGTGGGTGCGGGCGATGGTGTCGAAGGCCGGTGCGCCTTGCATGATGTCTTTGCCGCCGCCGCCGTGCACATGCAGGTCGATAAAACCGGGCAGCAGGTAAGGCAAGTCGTTGTCGGCCGGGTCACAAGGGCTGCCCTGGATGCCGAGGACTTTGCCGTTCTCGTGCAGCAGGCGGCCGCGGACCCAGCCTTGGGGCGTGAGGATGTTGTCTTCGGACATGTACAGCCCTCCGGGGGTGTTGTCGGGTCAGCGGCGCAGTTCGGCCACAAAATCGTAGAAATCGTTACGGCAGTAGGTATCGGTGACTTCGATGGGGGTGTTGTCTTCGAGGTAGCCGACCCGGGTCATCAGCAGCATGGCGGCCCCGGGTTCGATCCCCACCAGGGCGGCAAACTCTGCGCTGGCGTTGATCGCCTGAATATGTTGCAGGGCGCGGACCACCGGTTTGCCGATGCTGTCCAGATACTCGTAGAGCGAGTCGCCAAGCACCTGCGGCTGCGGGATCAGGGAAGCGGGCAGGGCGCTCATTTCGATGGCCATGACCGTGTCATCGGCTTTGCGCAGGCGCTTGAGGCGCGCGACTTTATCCGTGGGGGACAGCGCCAGGCGGATCAGCTCTTCATGGGTCGGCTGGGTGATTTCCCGCTGTAACCACTGAGAGCCAGGTACGAAGCCCTTGAGCCGGAGCATTTCGCTGAAACTGGACAGCCGCGACAAGGGTTGCTCAAGGCGCGGGGTGATGAAGGTTCCGGAGCCCTGGCTGCGGCGGATCAGGCCTTGTTCGAAGAGAATTTCCAGGGCTTTGCGGGCCGTGACGCGAGACAGGCCCAGTTGTTCGCTCAGGCTGCGCTCCGAAGGCAGCGCCTGCTCGGCTTTCCAGACCCCGGCATGGATCGCGGACTCCAGGTTGCGGGCCAGTTGCAGGTACAACGGCGTGGCCAGACGGTCATCCGGGCGCAGGTCGGCGAGGGTGGTCATAGGGCTGTTCATGGTGGTGGATCCGATGCGGTTATTGGAGTTTTGTCGCCCGGTAATGGCGCGAAAGTAATACCACTTCAATACCAAGTCAACGCATGCACAGGCGTATTTCCCGCCGAAAACAGGGTGTTTGGCCGTTGTGATTTTATGTGGTGTTTAAGTGGTATTAGGAGTGCGCTGAAGGCGCCGAGATGCTGCGGGCCCGTTCGGGCCCGGCGACAGGTAAAGGTATTAGGAGTAGGCGGGAGGGCGTAACGGGGACAAAAGGTAATTTATTTTTGCTTAAGGCCGGATTTCAACCAGAGTGCCGTCCTTGACCAGGCTCCAGACTTCACGCATTTCGTAGTTTTTCATCGCGATACAGCCATCGGTCCAGTCCAGGGTATGGAACAGCTCTTCGGGATTCTCTTCGGAGTCCGGCGTACCGTGGATCATGATCATCGACCCGGGGTTCAGGCCTTGGCGCCGGGCTTGGGCCGCGTCACTGACGTTGGGGTAGTTGATATGCATCGCCAGGTTGAACTTGTCGCTTTTTTTGCGCCAGTCGACCCAGTAAAGGCCCTCCGGGGTGCGTTTGTCGCCCTCCTGCAGTTTTGGCCCCTTGGGTTGTTTGCCCAATGAAATGCGGTAGCTCTTGATCGGTTTGCCATCGCTGATCAGCTGCAGCTTGCGGGCCGACTTGAGCACCAGGATTTTTTCGATTTTTTGCCCGGCTTTGATCGTCTGTGTTGACTGGGCCGGTTTGAGGACCTGATTTTTATCGACGGGTTTGCCATTCACGGTAATGAAAACGGAAGCTTGGCAAGTAACAGCAAACGACAGGCAGAGGGCAGCGAGCAACCAACGCATTAGAGGGATATTCCTGAATTACACGGCAAACAACATTATTGTTGGGGTTTGGTCAGGCCGGCCAGAGGCGCCACGGCCTCGCTGCGTACGGGGTAGAGGTTACCCGGGCGGTCGGCGAAAAAGCATTCTAAGGTACGGCTGACCGTGCGAAAAGCCAGCTCTGACCAAGGGATGTCGGCTTCATCGAAAAGCCGCACCTCAAGGCTTTCTTCACCTGCGGCAAAGTCCGGGGTCAGCAGCTCGGCGCGGTAGAACACATGTACCTGGTTGATGTGGGGTACATCGATCAGGGTATAGATAGCCAGGTTTTCGACCTTGGCACAGGCTTCCTCGAGGGTTTCGCGGCGAGCGGCCTGTTCAACGGTCTCGCCGTTTTCCATAAAACCGGCAGGCAGTGTCCAGTACCCTTTGCGCGGCTCGATGGCGCGTCGGCACAGCAGCACCTGAGTGCCCCAGGTGGGCAGGCACCCGGCAACAATATTGGGGTTCTGATAATGAATGGTCTGGCAGTGGTCGCAGACATAGCGCAGGCGCGAATCGCCTTGCGGGATATGCTGGCTGACAGAATGACCGCACTGGCTGCAAAATTTCATGCTGGGTTCTCTGATAAGGCGCTTATCTTGAGGCTGAGTCGGGCTGGCGGCAAGTGCCGCGGTGGTTGCTGCGACACTGCGGGGCTTGGGTGCCCGGTGCGATTTGGTGCATGATGCCCGATAAGTGACGGATCGAGATGACCTATGCTGGACGAGCTGCTTGGCCGTGTGAGCCGCTATACCCCACGGACTCTGGAAACAGATCGGCATTTTCCCGAGGCGGCAGTATTGCTGCCGGTGACGCGCAGTGCTGAACCCGAACTGATTCTGACCCTGCGTGCCAGCGGGCTGTCGACCCATGGTGGTGAGGTGGCTTTCCCAGGCGGGCGGCGCGATCCTGAAGACCCGGATCTGATCTTTACCGCTCTGCGTGAGGCCGAAGAAGAGATCGGCCTGCCGCCGGGCCTGGTGGAGGTGATCGGTCCCCTCAGCCCCTTGATCTCGTTGCACGGTATTCGCGTAACCCCCTATGTCGGACTGGTACCTGACTACGTTGAGTATCTGGCCAACGATGCCGAGATCGCTGCGGTGTTCAGCGTGCCGCTGGAGTTCTTCCGCCAGGACCCGCGCGAGCATACCCACCGCATCGATTACCAGGGCCGCAGCTGGTATGTGCCGAGTTACCGTTTTGGGGTGTACAAGATCTGGGGGCTGACGGCGATCATGATCGTCGAGCTGATGAACCTGCTCTACGACGACGTCAATATCAGCCTGCATACTCCGCCTGAACGCTTTATCAATATTTAGAGCTGTCAGCAGACAGCCGCTCAGCCTTGAGGACACTCCCATGAAATATCGCTTGGGCGACTCGCTCGTCGAAACCCATCCCGACAGCTGGACGGCCCCCAACGCCACCCTGATCGGCAAGGTACGGCTGCAAGAGGGTGCCAGCGTCTGGTTTAACGCTGTGTTGCGTGGCGACAACGAACTGATCCTGATCGGTAAAAACAGCAACGTGCAGGATGGCGCCGTCATGCACACCGACATGGGCTACCCATTGACCCTGGGCACCGGTGTGACCATTGGCCATAACGCCATGCTGCATGGCTGCACTGTGGGTGACTACAGCCTGATCGGTATCAACGCGGTGATCCTCAATGGCGCAAAAATCGGCAAGCATTGCATCATCGGCGCCAATTCGCTGATCGGTGAGGGCAAGGAAATCCCCGATGGTTCGCTGGTCATGGGCTCGCCCGGCAAAGTGGTGCGCGACCTCACCGACGAGCAGAAAAAACTGCTGGAAGCCAGTGCGGCGCACTATGTGCACAACGGCCAGCGTTATGCCCGTGACTTGCAGGTGCAAGAATAATGAGTGATACAGAACGCCCGGTGGCCTCACCCTGCGTGAATATTTGCGCGCTGGACGACGATGATCTGTGCACCGGCTGCCAGCGTTCGGTGGCCGAAATTACCCGTTGGAGCCGCATGACCAATCCTGAGCGCCGTGAGGTGCTGGCGTTGTGTCATGAGCGCGCGAAATCCAGTGGCATGGTGTGGACGGTGGGCAGCCTGTAGTCCCTGCCGCAGGCTGCGATACACCCTGTGGGCGCTGGCTTGCCCGGGATGCAGGCAATGGGCACTTCGAGGCTGACTGCGGGGCTGTAAATCCCCGGCAAGCCGGCTCCCGCGGTCGAACTGTCCAGCCTCGGTGTACACGCTACAAAATCAGGCATGACTCAAGTACCCTGTGCGCCTTATTCAGAGGTATCACCAGGTCCCATGTTGTTTCTAATCGCTTATATCGCCAGCGTCGTGCTGATCAACTACGCGTTTTCGACGGCGCCGCACCTCGATATCATCTGGTCGGCCTGGGGCGGGCTGGTGTTCGTGCTGCGGGACATGGTGCAAATCCGCTTCGGCCACGGCGCCATTCTGGCCATGCTGGCGGCGCTGGTGCTGTCGTACGTCACCTCTGATCCCTCTATTGCCCTGGCCAGCGCTACCGCGTTCGCTGTATCGGAGTGTATTGACTGGCTGGTGTTCTCCATCACCAAGCGCCCGTTGCATGACCGGTTGTGGATCAGCTCTGCGCTGAGCATCCCCCTCGATACCTTTATCTTTTTCGGCATGATCGACGCCTTTACCCCTGGCGTGATCCTCACTGCCATGGCCTCCAAGTTCGCCGGTGTCACCTGCGTATGGCTGGCCATGGCCTGGCGTCTGCGCAAAGCCGCTGAGCGCTCGCGGATCATGTAAAATGCCGGCCTTTCTTCCCAGCAGGCGCAAGCGTTGCGAGCGCCTTCGATGATTTGCTTCCTTGAGGACCTGAAATGACCCGTATCGGAACTCCACTGTCGCCTACCGCGACCCGCGTAATGTTGTGTGGCTGCGGCGAGCTAGGCAAGGAAGTCGTCATCGAATTGCAGCGTCTGGGGGTCGAAGTCATCGCTGTCGATCGCTACGCCAACGCCCCGGCCATGCAGGTGGCGCACCGTAGCCACGTGATCAACATGCTGGATGGTGCTGCCCTGCGTGCCGTGATCGAGCTGGAAAAGCCGCATTTTATCGTTCCGGAAATCGAAGCCATCGCCACCGCGACCCTGGTCGAGCTGGAAGCTGAAGGCTTTACCGTGATCCCTACGGCCCGTGCGACCTCGCTGACCATGAACCGCGAAGGCATTCGCCGTCTGGCGGCTGAAGAGCTGGACCTGCCAACTTCGCCGTACCACTTTGCCGACACCTTCGAGGATTACAGCAAAGCGGTGCAGGATCTCGGTTTCCCGTGTGTGGTCAAGCCGGTCATGAGCTCGTCGGGTAAAGGCCAGAGCCTGCTGCGCAGTGCCGACGATGTGAAAACCGCCTGGGACTACGCTCAGGAAGGCGGACGGGCGGGCAAGGGTCGGGTCATCATCGAGGGCTTTATCGACTTCGATTACGAAATCACCTTGCTCACCGTACGCCATATCGGCGGCACCACGTTCTGCGCCCCGGTTGGTCACCGCCAGGAGAAGGGCGATTACCAGGAGTCCTGGCAGCCCCAGGCCATGAGCCCGATTGCACTGGCTGAGTCTGAGCGTGTGGCCAAGGCCGTTACCGAGGCGCTGGGTGGCCGTGGTCTGTTTGGAGTCGAGCTGTTCATCAAGGGCGATCAAGTGTGGTTCAGCGAAGTTTCGCCGCGCCCCCATGACACAGGTCTGGTGACCCTGATTTCGCAGGATTTGTCGCAGTTCGCGCTGCATGCGCGGGCGATTCTGGGGTTGCCGATCCCGTTGATCCGTCAGTTCGGACCCTCGGCTTCGGCAGTGATTCTGGTGGAAGGGCAGTCGACCCGCACCGCGTTCTCCAACCTGGGAGCGGCCCTGAGCGAGCCGGATACCGCCTTGCGTCTGTTCGGCAAGCCCGAGGTCAATGGCCAGCGCCGCATGGGCGTGGCACTGGCCCGGGATGAGTCGATTGAAGCGGCACGGGCCAAAGCGACCCGTTCGTCCAAGGCGGTTGTCGTAGAGCTATAACCCCCCCCCGCAACAACCTGCTGTAGGAGCGAGCTTGCTCGCGAGCTTTTTGCACAGCTCGCTCCTACAGGTTTATATGACCTTGTTCAGGTCTGCCTCTCTGGTTTCCTTCAAGCACAGTACAGCGATCAGGCTGAGTACCGCTGCGCCTGATACATAGCCGCCAACCCAGCTCAGACCGCCCATGCTCACCAGTTTCTGGGCGAAGAACGGTGCGGCCGAGGCGCCGACAATGCCCCCCAGGTTGTAGGCCGCCGATGCGCCGGTATAGCGCACGCGGGTGGGAAACAGTTCAGGCAGCAGGGCTCCCATCGGAGCAAAGGTCACCCCCATCAAGAACAGCTCGATGCACAGAAACAGTGCCACCCCCCAGGTCGTGCCATGGGTGAGCAACGGCTCCATCAGAAACCCGGACAAAACTGCCAGTATGCCGCCGACAATCAATACCGGTTTACGTCCGTAACGGTCGCTGGCCAGGGCTGACAGTGGGGTGGCCGCGGCCATGAACAGCACGGCAAAGCACAGCAGGCCGAGGAACGTTTCTCGGGTGTAGCCCAATGTCGAAACGCCATAGCTGAGTGAAAATACGGTCGAGATGTAGAACAGTGCATAACACACCACCATCGACGCAGCGCCCAGCAGCATGGGTGCCCAGTACTGGCTGAAGAGCTCGACGATCGGCATCTTCACCCGTTCGTGCTGGGCTACGGCCTTGGCGAAGACCGGTGTTTCTTCCAGTTTGAGACGCACATACAGGCCGACCATCACCAGGGCGGCACTCAGCAGGAACGGGATGCGCCAGCCCCAGGAGCGGAACTGTTCATCACTCAGGGTCAAGGCCAGTGCCAGAAACAGGCCGTTGGCTGCGAGAAAACCAATCGACGGACCCAGTTGCGGAAACATGCCGAACCAGGCGCGCTTGCCTTTGGGGGCGTTTTCGGTGGCCAGCAAAGCTGCGCCGCCCCATTCCCCGCCGAGCCCAAGCCCTTGGCCAAAGCGCAGCACGCAGAGCAGGATCGGTGCCCAGGCACCAATGGTGGCGTAGCCCGGCAAAACGCCGATCAGGGTGGTACACACCCCCATCAACAGCAGGGAAGCGACGAGGGTGGACTTGCGTCCTACCCGGTCACCGAAATGGCCAAACAGAAATGAACCCAGCGGGCGTGCGAGAAAGGCTATGCCGAAGGTCAGGAACGCCGACAGCATCTGTGCTGTGCCGGATGTCTGCGGGAAAAAGACCGGGCCGATAACCAGCGCGGCGGCGGTGGCATACACATAAAAGTCGTAGAACTCGATGGCGGTGCCAATAAAGCTGGCTGTAGCGACACGGGCTGTGGAGTTGGCCGGCTTCTCGGGCGAGGCTTCGCTGTAGGTGGTGCTGGTGGTCATGCGCATATCCCTGACAGTTATAAGCTCGTTGACCTTTATCAGCCTTGGCGGCGGACAGGGCAGAGCGTTTTTTATGGTCGTTTGGCCAGTGGGGGCAAATGCCAGTCAGTCAGGCGAGCGCAGTCTCAAGCGGGGAGATAAACCGGTGGGAACTGTTCAGCCAGCTCCCACTGAAGATATGCGGTGTTTTAATCGACTGGCTTTACCCCGCAAGCGGGGTGTAAGCGGAAATGATTATAGGGAGGCCTGTTCGAATGTAACAAGACCTTACGCGGCGATTAAACCGCGGGTTTGACGCTGTTGTGCCAGATCAGTACGCGGCTGACGCGGTTTTCTTCGGTTTCGAGAATTTCCAGGCGATAGCGGCCGATCTTCAGGCAAACAGTGGTTTCGGGAATGGTTTCCAGTGCTTCGGTGACCAGCCCGTTAAGGGTTTTCGGACCGTCGCAAGGCAGGTGCCAGCCCAGGGCCTTGTTCAGTTCGCGGACCGAGACTGCGCCATCAACCACAAAGCGGCCGTCGGGCAGGGGATCGATCAGCGGGTTGTCGATGTTTTGCTCGTCCTCGAACTCACTGACGATCTCTTCGAGGATGTCTTCCAGGGTCACGATTCCCAGTACTTCTCCGTATTCATCGACCACGACGCCCAGTCGGCGTTGTTGCTTGTGGAAGTTGAGCAGCTGCAGCTGCAGGGGCGTGCTTTCAGGAACGAAGTAGGGCTCGGTGCAGACGGCCAGCAGCGCTTCCTTGGTGAGACTGGCATCCGTCAGCAGGTGCTGGACGTGGCGGGTATTGAGGATGGCTTCGACCTGATTGATGTCGTTATGAAACACCGGCAGGCGTGTGCGCTTGGTCTGGCGCAGTTGCTCGATCAGATCTTCGATGGAGTCGTCGAGGTTCAGGCCTTCGACTTCGCTGCGCGGGATCAGGATGTCGTTGACCGTGATGTTGTCCAGCGCATGGATGCCGGAGAGCAGTTGCGGCCGGCTGGCGGAGAGTTCGTCGTCTTGCTGGGCAGGTGTGTGGCGCGTCTGCGGCACCTCGGCACGAAGGACCTTCCTGTTGTTTGTGCCCCATAGAAAACCGGCGAACAGCCCGGCTGCTGCGATCAAAAATGCCAGAACTGCCAGCATCGGCCCGGGGGGCAAGCTATCCATAATCATCGCCCGTCAGATATGCAGAATGTATTCACGAACCAGCTTGCTGCCAAAGTAGGCCAGCATCAGCAGGCAGAAACCGGCAAACGTCCAGCGTATGGCTTTGTGTCCGCGCCAGCCGAGGTGGTGACGCCCCAGCAGAAGTACGCTGAATACGATCCATGCCAGGCAGGCCAGCAAGGTTTTATGGACCAGATGCTGGGCAAACAGATTGCCCAAAAACATCCAGCCGGAGATCAATGACAGTGACAGCAGCGACCAGCCGGCCCACAGGAAGCCGAACAGCAGGCTTTCCATGGTTTGCAGGGGCGGGAAGTTCTTGATCAGGCCTTTGGGGTGCTTGTTCTTGAGCTGGTAGTTCTGCAGGGTCAGCAGCAACGCCTGAAACACCGCGATGGTGAACATGCCATAGGCCAGGAGCGATAACAGGATGTGGGCGAGGATGCCGGGCTCTTCATCTATTACCTGAACCGTACCGGGCGGGGCGAACTGCGACAGCAGCACCGTGAGCATTCCCAGCGGGTATAGAAGCAGCAACAGGTTCTCGACGGGGATCCGCACACATGCCACCAGCGTTACGCCAATGACTGCTGCGGCAATCAGGCTGGCAGCACTGAAGAAGTCCAGTTCAAGACCCGCCGGGGTCATCAGGTGGGTGAACAGGCTCATGGCGTGGGCGATTACGGCGAGAATGCCGAGTGTCACCAACAGGCGTTTGTTCGCCTTTGCGCCTTGGCGCAGGCAAGTGCCTTGATAGAGGGTCGCAGCGGCATATAAACAGGCGGCGGCGAGGCTGGGTAGCAAACTCGGTGACAAGGGGAGCATAAATCCTGTTAGGCAAGCCCGAAAGGGCTGAGTTTGGCATACAACCGCCCATGCACGAAAGACTACATAAGCCGACGGCAAGGTGTCGTATGCGGCCAGTCTTCGCTATAATCCGCGACCTGCCCACGCCGCAGGCTCGCCGAGCATCAGTTTTACACGGGCTGGGCCGCAATAACCCCGGTCTACTTTGGGCCTGAAAGGATCGCGCATGTTTGAAAATTTAACCGATCGTCTCTCGCAGACGCTGCGCCATGTTACCGGCAAGGCCAAGCTGACCGAGGACAACATCAAAGACACCCTGCGTGAAGTGCGCATGGCGTTGCTGGAAGCCGACGTGGCTTTGCCAGTGGTCAAGGACTTCGTCAACGCGGTCAAAGAGCGCGCTGTCGGCACTGAAGTGTCGCGCAGCCTGACGCCGGGCCAGGCGTTTGTGAAGATCGTCCAGGCCGAGCTTGAAAGCCTGATGGGTGCTGCCAACGAGGACCTGGTCCTCAATGTCACGCCGCCTGCAGTAGTTTTGATGGCTGGTTTGCAAGGTGCGGGTAAAACCACCACCGCCGGCAAGCTGGCGCGCTTCCTTAAAGAGCGCAAAAAGAAAACAGTGATGGTGGTCTCGGTCGACGTTTATCGTCCTGCGGCAATCAAGCAGCTGGAAACCCTGGCGGCGGAAGTGGGGGTTACGTTCTTCCCGTCCGATATCAGCCAGAAGCCGGTGGCCATCGCGCTGGCGGCCATTGCTGAAGCCAAGCTCAAGTTCATTGATGTAGTCATTGTCGATACCGCGGGTCGTTTGCATATCGACGCCGAGATGATGACCGAAATCCAGGAACTGCACGGCGCCGTCAAGCCGGCAGAAACCCTGTTTGTGGTCGACGCCATGACCGGCCAGGATGCCGCCAATACGGCCAAGGCCTTTGGCGATGCGCTGCCGTTGACCGGTGTGATCCTGACCAAGGTTGACGGCGATGCCCGTGGCGGTGCGGCATTGTCCGTGCGCTCGATCACCGGCAAGCCGATCAAGTTCATCGGTATGGGCGAGAAGAGCGACGCTCTGGAACCGTTCCACCCGGATCGTATCGCTTCGCGCATTCTGGGCATGGGCGACGTGCTCAGCCTTATCGAACAGGCCGAACAGACCCTCGATAAAGACAAAGCCGACAAGCTGGCGAAGAAACTCAAGAAAGGTAAGGGCTTCGATCTCGAAGACTTCCGCGATCAGCTGCAACAGATGAAGAACATGGGCGGCCTTGGCGGCCTCATGGACAAGCTGCCGAACATGGGTGGCGTGAATCTGGCGCAAATGGGCAACGCCCAGGGCGCGGCAGAAAAGCAGTTCAAGCAAATGGAAGCCATCATCAACTCCATGACTCCGGCCGAGCGCCGTGACCCTGACCTGATCAGTGGTTCGCGCAAACGTCGTATTGCCATGGGTTCCGGCACCCAGGTGCAGGACATCGGTCGCTTGATCAAGCAGCACAAGCAGATGCAGAAAATGATGAAGAAGTTCTCCGCAAAAGGCGGAATGGCCAAAATGATGCGCGGCATGGGCTCCATGATGCCTGGTGGCGGCATGCCGAAAATGTAAATTACCTGCCTGAGCGCTCGCGCTTGGGCGGCTCGCAGTGATGCGAGATACCCGGCAAACCCGCACGTGCGGGAGCCGACCTGTCGCCATTCGTGGCGGCCTTATAGCAAATCTTTATGGCATGTCGACTAGGCGCCAGAAAAAGACATTTGCAAAAGTCCGGATATTCCTTAGAATATGCGGCCTTTCGGGCACCTATGCCCGCTGTGCATTTAGATTTGCAGCACCGACTACAGGAACGATGTTCACATGCTAACAATCCGTCTTGCCCTTGGCGGCTCCAAAAAGCGCCCGTTTTACCACTTGACCGTTACCGATAGCCGTAACCCACGTGACGGTTCCCACAAGGAACAAATTGGCTTCTTCAACCCGGTTGCCCGTGGTCAGGAAGTTCGTTTCTCCATTAAAGAAGACCGCCTCGCCTACTGGTTGGGTGTCGGTGCACAAATGTCTGAGCGCGTTGCTCAGCTTGTGAAAGAAAACGCTAAGGCTGCGGCCTGAGCAATATGAGCGTGACGCCTGATCTTGCTGATGATTTGATCGTTATCGGCAAAATTTATTCAATTCACGGCGTTCGCGGCGAAGTGAAGGTTTATTCCTTTACGGATCCAATTGATAACCTGTTGGACTACAAAAAGCTGACGCTTCGGCGCGGTAATGAAGTACGACAGGCAGAGCTGGTCAGTGGCCGTTCTCATAACGGCAAGTTTCTGGTCGTGAAGCTCAAAGGTCTTGATGATCGTGACGAAGCTGGTCTTCTGCGCGAATTCGAGATCTGCGTGCCACGCAACCTGTTTCCTGAACTGACCGATGGCGAGTACTACTGGTACCAGCTGCAGGGTCTTAAAGTGACCAACCTCGAAGGGCAATTGCTCGGCAAGGTTGTTGATCTGATGGAAACTGGCTCGAACGATGTCATGGAAGTCAAACCTTGCCCAGGCAGCCTGGATGATCGTGATCGCTTGTTGCCCTATACAGAGCAATGTGTGTTGAGCATCGACCTGGAAGCTGGCGAGATGAAGGTGGATTGGGATGCGGACTTCTAAGCGTGGCTAAATTGCGCGTAGAAGTGATCAGTTTGTTTCCCGAAATGTTTTCCGCCATCAGCGACTACGGCATCACTAGTCGTGCGGTGAAACAAGGGCTGTTGCAGCTCACCTGTTGGAACCCGCGTGACTACACAACGGACCGGCATCACACTGTGGACGATCGCCCATTTGGCGGTGGTCCGGGCATGGTGATGAAGATCAAGCCTCTGGAAGATGCACTGGTTCAGGCCAGAGAAGCAGCCGGAGAGGCGGCGAAGGTAATTTACCTGTCGCCCCAAGGCCGTCAACTGAATCAGTCGGCGGTACGCGAACTGGCGAATGAGGAAGCATTAATCCTCATTGCAGGTCGCTATGAAGGCATTGACGAGCGTTTTATAGATGCTTATGTCGATGAAGAGTGGTCGATTGGTGACTATGTACTTTCCGGTGGCGAGCTGCCGGCGATGGTTCTGATTGATGCGGTTACACGACTGCTGCCTGGAGCTTTAGGGCATGCGGACTCCGCGGAGGAAGATTCCTTCACGGATGGTTTGCTGGATTGCCCGCACTACACCCGACCGGAGGTGTATGCGGATCAGCGTGTTCCCGACGTATTGCTTAGTGGCAATCATGCACATATCCGGCGTTGGCGTTTACAGCAGTCCCTTGGGCGGACCTTTGAACGACGCGCCGATCTTCTGGAAAGCCGCTCGCTTTCTGGAGAAGAGAAGAAGCTGCTCGAGGAATATATCCGCGAGCGGGACGATAGTTAACAACGTATCGATGGTAGATCAGACGATCTACCTTAGGAGCACAGCATGACTAACAAAATCATCCTTGCACTCGAAGCAGAGCAGATGACTAAAGAGATCCCTCCTTTTGCCCCGGGCGACACCATTGTCGTTCAGGTGAAAGTGAAGGAAGGCGATCGTTCGCGTCTGCAAGCTTTCGAAGGTGTAGTGATTGCCAAGCGTAACCGTGGCGTGAACAGTGCTTTCACTGTTCGTAAAATCTCCAACGGTGTTGGCGTAGAGCGTACTTTCCAGACCTACAGCCCGCAAATCGACAGCATGGCAGTCAAGCGTCGCGGTGACGTTCGTAAAGCCAAGCTGTACTACCTGCGTGACCTGTCCGGTAAAGCAGCTCGCATCAAGGAAAAACTGGCTTAAGTCCAGCTTCCCGATGCAGAAAAAAGCAGCCTTCGGGCTGCTTTTTTGTGCCTGAAATTTGTCAGTTTTTTGTTTGGTTGCAGGTAGTAAAATCATGGCTTCGCGTGAGCAAGAGATTCAACGTCGTACCGAATTGTCCGTAACCCGTATTACTAAAGCGGTATTCCCGTCCACCACCAATCATCACAACACCTTGTTCGGCGGCACTGCACTGGCCTGGATGGACGAGGTCTCGTTTATCGCCGCGACCCGTTTCTGCCGTTTGCCGCTGGTGACTGTGTCCACCGACCGGATCGACTTCAACCACCCGATTGCGGCCGGCTGCATAGTCGAGCTGATCGGGCGTGTGGTTAAAGTCGGCAATACCAGCCTCAAGGTTGAGGTTGAGGTGTATGTCGAAAGCATGAGCTGTGATGGTCGCGAGCTGGCGATCCAGGGCCTGTTCAGCTTTGTCGCCATTGATGATGACAAGCGCCCGGTACCGGTATTGCCAGGCTTTGCCCGGCAAGGCGAGTAATAACCAACACAGGTTGGAGCCAGCCTGGCTCCAACAGGCTAGGCGTCCTGCCTGATCAAGGCCAATAGCGTCCAGCCGGCTCCCGGCTTCAAATCGCTGTCTGGCGTCACCACATGCACCCAACTGTTGTGGTCGCGGGCAAACAGCAGTGTGGCGCGCTCGCCATGCAGGGCCTGGTAATCCTCCCAAGTGAAGTTTTCAGTCAGCTGAGTGCTGTATATCTCGGCACCGTTGTGCAGTTCACTGGCCAGTTGGGTATAGGTCAGGACCGGGTTGCCCAGTGATTGCCCGCGATGCTCATGACTGGCGCGATGTTTGTCGGTGCGGCGGATTTCCTGACCACTGGCCAATGTATACAGGCGCCTGGGGCCAAATTCATGGCGAAAGCGGATTGCGGCCAGGGTATTGAGCTCACCCGATGGCGACAGCGCAAGCAGGTGCCCGAGGCCCACCAGGTCCAGATGCACCTCGGCGTGTTGCGAGGCCGGGTTGCCAAAGTAGGTCGGCAGATTCTCCATGCGCGCTGCGCGGATATTTTCCCAGTTGGAGTCGGTCAGCAATACGCGACTGCCCAGCTGTTGCAGGGCTTTGCCAATGGCCCGGGCCGGACCGTTGGCGCCGACGATCAGAAAGCCGCTGGGGGCTGGCTCGGCGACCTTGAGCAGGCGTGCCAGGGGGCGAGCAGTAGCACTCTGCAGCACAACGGTGCCAATGATCACGGCAAACGTCAGTGGCACCAGCAACAGCGCCCCTTCATGTCCGGCCTGATCCAGGCGAATTGCAAAAATGGCCGACACCGCCGCCGCAACAATGCCCCGCGGTGCGATCCAGGCCAGTAGCGTGCGCTCACGCCAGTTGAGTTTTGAGCCGAAAGTCGATAGCAGTACGTTCAGCGGGCGAGCAATGAATTGAATGATCAGCAGCAACACCAGCACCACGGGCCCCAGCGCGATCATGGCATGCAGGTCCAGGCGTGCCGCCAGCAAAATGAACAGGCCCGAAATCAGGAAAATACTCAGGTTTTCCTTGAAGTGCAGAATGTTGCGTACATCAACGCCCTTCATATTCGCCATCCATATGCCCATCAGCGTGACGGCCATCAGTCCTGACTCATGCATCACCGTATTGGAGGCAATGAATATGGCCAGCACTGTCGCCAGTGTGGCCAGGCTGTGCAGGTATTCGGGCAGCCATTGCCGGCGCAGGATATGCCCCATGACCCAGCCGCCCACGATGCCAAACAGGCTGCCGCACACAATCACTCCGCCAAAGGTCAGCAGGCTGTGGCTCAGGCCTTCGCCTGAAGCGCGGGTAATGATGAAGCTGTACACCACCACTGCCAGTAACGCGCCAATGGGGTCGATGACAATGCCTTCCCAGCGCAGGATATTGGCGATCGATGCCTTGGGTCGCACCACGCGCAGCATTGGCACAATCACCGTTGGCCCGGTAACCAGTGTCAGGGTGCCGAACAGCAGCGCCAGCAGCCAGTCAAAGCCCAGCAGCCAATGCGTGGCCAGGGTAATCACCGCCCAGGTCGAGAGGGCCCCGATGGTAACCAGGCGGCGCACTACGCTGCCTATTTCGCCCCATTCGGACAGGTGCAGGGTCAGGCTGCCTTCAAACAGGATCAGCGCCACTGACAGCGAAACCAGAGGCATCAGCAGAGGGCCGAACAGCTCTTGCGGATCAAGCCAGCCCAGAACGGGCCCTACGAGAATCCCGGTCAGGAGCAAAAACAGGATGGCTGGCAGTTTCAGGCGCCAGGCCAGCCACTGAGAGCCCAGGGCGGCGATGCCGATTCCTCCCAACGCCAGCAGAATCTGTTGTTCATTCATAAGGGGCTCCTGTGAGAACCTGTGGTTTATGGCATCAGCCGGCCATGAAAGACTAGCGGCCACTTTTGCAGTTCACCTTTTATTTATGCGCGGCCTGCGGGCTGCGCTTTTCGAGCGCCAATGCCTGCTATAGACAATCCACTTATCGACCGTTTCCTGGATGCCCTGTGGCTGGAAAAGGGGCTGTCGGACAACACCCGTGACGCTTATCGCAGCGATTTGGCGTTATTCAATGGCTGGTTGCAGGAGCGCGGTCTTGAGCTGGCCGGTGCCGGCCGCGAGCTGATTCTGGATCACTTGGCATGGCGCCTGGAGCAGGGTTACAAGCCTCGCTCCACAGCGCGTTTTCTTTCCGGAGCCCGTGGCTTCTATCGCTATTTATTGCGCGAAAAGCTGATTGCAGTCGATCCGACCTTGCAGGTCGATATGCCGCAATTGGGCAGGCCGCTGCCCAAGTCCCTGTCAGAGGCGGATGTCGAGGCGTTGCTCGCCGCCCCGGATCTGGCAGAAGCCATTGGTCAGCGTGACCGGGCGATGCTCGAGGTGCTTTATGCCTGCGGCCTGCGGGTTACCGAGTTGATCAGCCTGACTCTGGAGCAGGTCAACCTGCGTCAAGGGGTGTTGCGGGTAATGGGCAAGGGCAGCAAGGAGCGGCTGGTGCCAATGGGGGAGGAGGCGATTGTCTGGGTTGAGCGCTACATGCGCGATGCCCGCCATGAGCTGCTGAACGGCCGCCCCAGCGATGTCATGTTCCCCAGTCAGCGCGGTGAGCAAATGACCCGTCAGACCTTCTGGCACCGTATCAAGCATCAGGCTCAAGTGGCCGGGATCGACAAATCCCTGTCGCCCCACACCTTGCGTCACGCCTTCGCGACCCACTTGCTCAACCATGGTGCCGATTTGCGGGTGGTGCAGATGCTGCTGGGCCATAGTGATCTGTCCACCACCCAGATTTACACCCATGTGGCGCGTGCCCGCCTGCAAGAAATGCATGCCCTTCATCACCCCCGGGGCTGAGCTGTTTATAGATGCTTGCGTCGGCTGGAGTCGGCCACGCAAGCCAACTGTGGTAGGCTTTGCCGGTTAATAAAGCGCGCCGCCGGAATCCTTTTTTTCAGATCGTGATTTTCCGGTTTGGCCGCTTGTCCGCCCTCAGGAGTTCCCATGCGCGTGACCCGAATTTTTGCCGCCGCAGCCATTGCGTTGGTCAGTACCTTTTCTTTTGCCGATAGCGGTGCCGAACAAGCGATTCGCAAGAGCCTGGAAACGCTGCAACTGGATGTTCCGGTCGAGAGCATCAGCGCCAGCCCAATGGCCGGCCTGTACGAAGTCAAGCTCAAGGGCAGTCGCGTGCTGTATGCCAGTGCCGATGGACAGTTCATCGTCCAGGGCTATATGTTTCAGCTCAAGGACGGCAAGCCGGTCAATCTGACCGAGCAGGCCGAACGCATTGGCGTCGCCAAGTTGATCAATGGTATCCCGGTGGCAGAAACCGTGGTTTACCCGGCAATCGGTGAAACCAAGTCGCATATCACGGTCTTTACCGACACCACTTGTCCGTACTGCCACAAATTGCACGCCGAAATCCCTGAACTGAACAAAATGGGGATTGAAGTGCGCTATGTTGCTTTCCCGCGTCAGGGCCTTGGCTCGCCGGGTGACAAGCAACTGCAGGCGGTCTGGTGTTCCACGGACAAGAAAGCTGCCATGGACAAGATGACGGATGGCAAGACGGTAGAGGCGCCTAAATGTGCCAATCCGGTTGCCAAACAGTTCGCCATGGGCCAGTCCATTGGTGTAAATGGTACGCCGGCGATTGTTTTGGCAGATGGCCAGGTCATTCCGGGCTATCAGCCTGCTGCGCAGGTTGGCAAGCTGGCACTCAGTGTTAAATAATCCGGCATCGTCACGGTAAGCCTTTGACGATCATGGCGGGGCGGTTCAGTGGCCCGGCTATTAATAGAGAACCGTGGCAGTCCACGGTTGTTTTCCACGGCCGACCTTGAGTCGGCCGTTTTATGGGGAGTTCAGCGTGAATCCGGTCAAAGTAGGTATCTGTGGGCTCGGGACCGTCGGTGGCGGCACCTTCAACGTACTAAAGCGTAACGCCGAGGAGATTGCCCGCCGTGCCGGGCGTGGTATCCAGGTTGCGCAAATTGCCATGCGTACGCCAAACCCTCAGTGCGACATTACCGGTACCCCCATTACCAACGATGTATTCGCTGTTGCGACCAACCCTGAGATCGACATCGTTATCGAGCTGATTGGTGGTTACACCATCGCTCGCGAACTCGTACTCCTGGCCATCGAAAACGGCAAGCACGTGGTTACTGCCAACAAGGCGCTGATTGCGGTTCACGGCAACGAAATTTTTGCCCGGGCACAAGAGAAGGGCGTGATCGTTGCGTTCGAAGCGGCAGTTGCTGGCGGGATTCCGGTGATCAAGGCCATCCGTGAAGGCCTGTCGGCCAACCGCATCAACTGGGTTGCGGGCATCATCAACGGTACGGGCAACTTTATCCTCACCGAGATGCGTGAGAAGGGCCGCACCTTTGAAGACGTGCTGACTGAAGCCCAGGCCCTGGGTTACGCCGAAGCCGATCCGACGTTTGACGTCGAAGGCATCGACGCCGCACACAAATTGACGATTCTGGCTTCGATTGCGTTCGGCATCCCGCTGCAATTCGACAAGGCCTACACCGAAGGCATCACCAAGCTGACCACGGCTGACGTGAATTACGCCGAGGCGCTGGGCTATCGCATCAAGCACCTGGGTGTGGCACGCAGTACTGCCAGCGGTATCGAGTTGCGGGTGCACCCGACACTGATCCCGGCTGACCGTTTGCTTGCCAACGTCAACGGTGTAATGAACGCAGTCATGGTCAATGGTGACGCAGCAGGCTCAACCCTGTTCTACGGCGCCGGCGCCGGCATGGAGCCAACCGCTTCGTCGGTGGTGGCAGACCTGGTGGACGTGGTGCGTGCGATGACCTCCGATCCCGAGAATCGCGTCCCGCACCTGGCCTTCCAGCCGGATTCGCTGTCCGATCACCCGATTCTGCCAATCGAAGCCTGCGAAAGCGCTTATTACCTGCGCATCCAGGCCAAGGACCATCCGGGCGTACTGGCCCAGGTGGCCAGCATCTTGTCGGAGCGCGGGATCAACATCGAATCGATCATGCAGAAAGAAGTTGAAGAACATGACGGTCTGGTGCCGATGATTCTGCTGACCCACCGTGTGCTCGAGCAGCACATGAACGATGCGATCGCAGCGCTTGAAGCACTGCAGGGCGTTGTGGGTCCGGTGGTTCGCATCCGCGTTGAGCATCTTATTTAATTAAGCAGCGGCAAGCGCCAGGCTGCAGGCTGCAAGTCAAGCCAATGCGCTTTTACTTGCAGCTTGTCGCCAGACAGCTTGCCGCTCAAACCGAAGGTTTGAAACCATGCGCTATATCAGCACCCGTGGCCAGGCACCGGCCCTGAACTTTGAAGATGTCCTGCTGGCCGGTCTGGCCAGCGACGGCGGTTTGTACGTACCGGAAAACCTGCCGCGCTTTACCCAGGAAGAAATCGCTTCCTGGGCCGGCCTGCCGTATCACGAACTGGCTTTTCGGGTCATGCGCCCGTTTGTCACCGGCAGCATTCCTGACGCCGATTTCAAAAAGATTCTCGAAGAGACCTACGGCGCGTTTTCCCACGCAGCTGTAGCACCACTGCGCCAGCTCAATGGCAACGAGTGGGTCCTGGAGCTGTTCCATGGTCCTACGCTGGCGTTCAAGGACTTTGCCCTGCAACTGCTCGGACGCTTGCTCGACTATGTGCTGGAAAAACGTGGCGAGCGCGTGGTTATTGTCGGCGCTACTTCCGGAGACACCGGGTCTGCGGCCATTGAAGGCTGCAAGCACTGCGAAAACGTCGACATCTTTATCCTGCACCCCAACAACCGGGTGTCCGAGGTACAGCGTCGCCAGATGACCACGCTGTTCGGCGACAACATCCACAACATCGCCATCGAAGGCAACTTCGATGACTGCCAGGAGATGGTCAAGGCCAGCTTTGCCGATCAGGACTTCCTCAAGGGCACACGCCTGGTGGCAGTGAACTCGATCAACTGGGCGCGGATCATGGCCCAGATCGTTTACTACTTCCACGCAGCCCTGCAACTGGGCGGCCCGCATCGCTCGGTTTCGTTCTCGGCGCCTACCGGTAACTTCGGCGATATTTTTGCCGGCTACCTGGCGCGCAACATGGGTTTGCCGATCAATCAGTTGATCGTTGCCACCAACCGTAACGACATTCTGCACCGCTTCATGAGCGGCAATCAGTACGCCAAGGACACCCTGCACGCGACCCTGTCGCCGTCGATGGACATCATGGTGTCCTCCAACTTCGAACGCCTGCTGTTCGATCTGCACGGCCGTAATGGCGCGGCAGTTGCGGGTCTGATGGAAGCCTTCAAGCAAACCGGCAACTTCAGCGTCGAAGATGATCGCTGGACCGAAGCGCGTCGTTTGTTCGATTCGCTGGCAGTCGATGATGAGCAAACCTGCGAAACCATCGCCCAGGTGTTTGCCGAAACTGGCGAAGTGCTGGACCCGCATACCGCTATCGGGGTCAAGGCCGCCCGTGAGTGCCGTCGCAGCCTGGATATTCCGATGGTTATTCTGGGCACTGCGCATCCGGTCAAGTTTCCTGATGCGGTAGAAAAGGCCGGTGTCGGGAAAGCGCTTGAGCTACCAGCGCATCTTGCTGATCTGTTTGCGCGGGAAGAGCGCTACACCGTTCTGGCCAATGACTTGAAAGCCGTACAAGCTTTTGTCAGCCAGCATGGCAATCGCGGCAAGCCACTCTAAGTCTTGCGTATGTTGAAGCCCGTCATTTGACGGGCTTTTTTATTTGTGGCCGATAACGTGCTGCCGGCCCGGTCTGCCACCAAGAAGTTTCCTGTCGGTATTTAGGAATCATCCGATGTTTATTGCTGGCCATCCGCTCTAGAGTCGACTCCCCTGCGCCAAGTACGCGTTATGCTCCAAAGGCCCATGATGCGCTCCCTGAAAGTTTTGATTGTTGACGACAACCCTTTCCAGCTGATGTCGTTGCATCAGATGTTGAATGCCTATCACATATTCGATGTCCTGGCGGCTGACAACCTAGAGTCTGCCCGGGGCTCGCTGGCCAGGCGCGGGGCCATCGATGTGGCCATTTGTGATTTGTATCTGGAAGCCGCCGACGCACTGCAGCTGATCCATGAAATGTCCGCCAAACCTGAGGCGCCGGCACTGATTTTTGTCGGCGGGGCCGAGTCCCATGTCCTGGAAAGTGCGGTAAGCACAGCCCGCAAGGATGGTCTCAGGGTGTTGGGATATTTGCCCAAGCCGGTGACTGTAACCGGCTTGGGGCTTTTGCTGGACTCCTATCAGCAGAGCCGCGCAGTGGCCGGGGCTTGATAGTGCGAATTGATTGCATATGCCGGGGAACCTTTCCCGCAGGTGCTATGTCAGATTCAGCATCAACAGGATCAAGCTTATTGCTCCGATGCTTGTAGCCTGTTGAGTGGGTCTTCATGACCTTGTTAAATCCCGGGTTGTCTCCCCACTGCCCGGGATTTTTTTTGTGCTTTTTTTGTCATTGTCCCTGGCCGTCCCGGGGTTCTGGCAGTCGCCGGTGTGGCCGGCCCCGGGGCATATCCCCGCCGGGGCGCGCAGTCCCTCATGGCCGATCAGCCAGTATGGCGTTGACTCTGCGAATGACTTCGCGCCCTTCAGGGGTATTGGTACAGCCGATGTAAATGGGCTGGTAGGCGGGGGCACCGAGGATGCGGTAGAAAATCAGCGACTCAGGATTGAGCCCTTGTTGTCTTGCCTTGGATTGAATCTCCGGCCAATAGCCCAGCAGCGCCTGAACCCGGCCGGCACTCTGCATGTGCAGCAAACTGCCCAGCGGATCGTTGCCGTAGTGGATGAAGAGCTGGTGTTTGCGGCCTTGTGACACTTGAGCATCAATCCATGGTCCGTAGCTGCGCTTGGCGATGACGCCGAGCTTCAAGGTTTGAGCGTCGAGCATGGCCGTCAGGTCTACCGCCTTGTCGCGGACAAAGGGCTCAATCAGTTTTTGATCTTCGCGTCGAATCACCAGGCCATTGCCATGCAAGCCGATGACCGGGCTGGAATAGACAATTGAGTGGGCGCGCCTGGGGTTCCATACCAGTGCCGGGTCGCAGGCCAGCGAAGCTTCTTCGAGCATCCGAATGGCCCGGGCACGATTGACCGGCAAGATGACGTGCTGATATTGCGGCATGCCTGTCATCAATGCGGGCATCAGCTGGTCAATGAGCCCCTGACCTTTTTGCGGGCCATCGCGCACCGTCAATGGCGGCAGATCGCGCATCAACCAGATGAGCTTTGGTGCCGCCAGAGTCTCTGGGGGCCAGGCAAGCAATGCCAGCGTGACCAGACCTGCGCAAATGCCGCGCCACTTTGAGTGCCGGGTCATGGTGCTGATCTTTTCCCGTAGCAACTAACAATCACCGGTCAAATGGCACCTGCCAGCTTGAGCTCAGCGATGGCTGCAGCGTCGTAGCCCAAACCGCTCAGCACTTCATGATTGTGTGCACCCAGCTCCGGGCCCACCCAGTCGGCGGAACCCGGGGTCTCGGATAGCCGCGGTACGATCCCCGGCATCTTGAAGTCTTTACCGTCAGGCAGTTTGGCTTGCAGAAACATTTCACGGGCCAGAAATTGCGGGTCGGTGAACATGTCTTCTGCCGAAAAAATGCGACTGGCCGGGACCTGGGCAGAGCTCAGTTGTTCGAGCACGGTCTGCAGCGGCAATGAGGCCACCCAGCGATCAATCACGCCGTACAGCTCGTCACGGCGGGCGTCGCGTCCGTCGTTGCCGGCAAGTTCAGGGTCATTGGCCAGGTCATCCCGGCCGATGATGAGCATGAACCGTTTGAAGATGGCATCGCCGTTGGCGCCAATTTGTACGTGCTTGCCGTCCTGGCTGGTGTGGATCGAGGAGGGGGTAATGCCGGGCATGATATTGCCGGTGCGCTCGCGAATAAAACCGAACACATCGAACTCGGGCACCATGCTTTCCATCATTGCGAAAATCGCCTCGTACAGTGCGACGTCAACCACTTGCCCCTGGCCGCCGTTAACCTCGCGATGACGCAACGCCATCAGGGCGCCAATCACACCCCACAGCGCGGCAATCGAGTCACCAATGGAAATGCCGGTACGTACCGGAGGGCGATCCTCAAAGCCGGTGATATACCGCAGCCCGCCCATGGATTCACCGACGGCACCAAACCCCGGCTGGTCTTTCATCGGCCCTGTCTGGCCAAAGCCCGAGAGGCGCACCATCACCAGCTTCGGGTTCAGGGCATGCAGTACATCCCAGCCCAGGCCGAGTTTCTCCAGAACCCCGGGGCGGAAGTTCTCGATCAGGATATCGGCGTCTGCCAGCAACGCCTTGAGCACGTTGAGGCCGTCAGGATGCTTGAGGTTCAAGGTCAGGGATTTTTTGTTGCGGGCCTGGACGAACCACCACAACGAGGTACCTTCGTACAGCTTGCGCCATTTGCGCAGCGGATCACCGCCGTCGGGGGATTCAACCTTGATCACCTGGGCGCCAAATTCGGCGCAGATGCGCGACGCAAAAGGCCCCGCTATCAGGGTACCCAGTTCGACGACTTTGAGGCCTGAAAGGGGTTTGGTGGCGAGTGGCATGGGTAGTCCTTGTCCAGGGCGAGCGAGTAGAGCCTTTTAACATAGGTGGCAGCACCTGTCTTATCTGTGGGTTTAGCCCTCTTGCACAAGCGTGCCCTTACAGTTGAATTGAGCGCAGGCGGGGGTGTATCGGTTAGACTTGGCGCCTTTCTCCGTATCAAGAAGCCCGTTCATGGCCCAGCCGTCCACGACTTACAAGTTTGAACTGAATCTCACCGATCTCGATCGCGGGGTGTATGAAAGCGTCAAGCAGACCATCGCCCGTCACCCGTCTGAAACTGAAGAGCGCATGACCGTGCGTCTTCTGGCGTATGCCTTCTGGTACAACGAGCAGCTGGCTTTTGGTCGTGGTCTTTCGGATGTCGACGAGCCGGCACTGTGGGAAAAAAGCCTGGACGACCGCGTTCTGCACTGGATCGAAGTCGGCCAGCCCGATGCCGATCGTCTGACCTGGTGTTCGCGCCGTACTGAACGCACCAGTCTGCTGGCCTATGGCAGCCTGCGCGTTTGGGAAGGCAAAGTGATCCCGGCCATCAAGAACCTGAAGAACGTCAATATCGCGGCCGTTCCGCAAGAGATTCTTGAAGTCCTGGCCAAAGACATGCCGCGCGTTATCAAGTGGGACGTGATGATCAGCGAAGGCACGATTTTCGTGACCGACGATCGCGGCCAGCACGAAGTCCAGTTGCAGTGGCTGCAGGGCGATCGCGGTTAACAGAGCACATGAAAACTGCTGCGCTCGACAATACTGGGTTAAAGGCAGGCCCGGACTGCCCATTTTCACCCCGTAAACTGCGCGTCCTCGCCTGCTTTTGCCTTGTCTTGCCTTCGCTCGCGACGTTTTCAAGCGACCTGTACAAGTACATTTTTCAATAAGAGCCTCCATCCAGCTTATGCGCATCGAACCTCGTCCACTGCCCGAAATCCTGCCTTTTCTGGGCGAAATGCCGACATTGCTGACGCGTCTTTACGCCGCCCGTGGCGTGCAGTCGCAAGCGGAACTGGACAAGAGCCTGGCGCGGCTGATTCCGTATCAGCAGCTCAAGGGCATCGATGCCGCCGTGGATTTGCTGGTGGTGGCCCTTGAACAGCGCCAGCGCATCCTGATAGTCGGAGACTTTGACGCCGACGGCGCCACGGCCAGTACCGTCGGCATGCTCGGTTTGCGTCTGCTGGGCGCGGCCCATGTCGATTACCTGGTGCCTAACCGTTTCGAATATGGCTACGGCCTGACCCCGGAAATCGTCAAAGTCGCATTGACCCGCACGCCACAGTTGCTGATCACCGTCGACAACGGCATTTCCAGTATCGAGGGTGTGGCAGCGGCGAAAGAGGCCGGGTTGAGCGTTCTGGTCACCGACCACCACTTGCCGGGCAACGAGCTGCCGGCGGCTGATGCCATCGTCAATCCCAACCAGCCGGGCTGCGAGTTTCCGAGCAAGGCACTGGCGGGTGTCGGGGTGATCTTCTATGTGCTGATCGCTTTGCGTGCTCGCCTGAACAGTCTGGGCTGGTATCAAAACAGCAAGGCGCCAAACATTGCCGAGCTGCTGGACCTGGTGGCCCTGGGCAGCGTGGCGGACGTGGTGCCGCTGGACGCCAACAACCGGATTCTGGTGCATCAGGGGCTCGAACGCATTCGGGCCGGGCGTGCGCGGCCGGGGCTCAAGGCCATTCTTGAAGTGGCCAAGCGTGACCACTCGCGTATTACCTCCACCGATCTTGGATTTATTCTTGGGCCGCGCCTGAATGCCGCCGGTCGTCTGGACGACATGAGCCTGGGTATCGAATGCCTGCTCACCGACGACGCCAATGCCGCGCGGGAAATGGCCGCGCAGCTCGACGAAATGAACCAGGATCGCAAGTCCATTGAGCAAGGCATGCAGCGTGAAGCGCTGGCCCAACTCAAGGAGCTGCCGGTTGAAAGCATGCCGTTTGGTTTGTGCCTGTTCGATCCGGAGTGGCACCAGGGGGTGATCGGGATTCTGGCTTCGCGCCTCAAGGAGCGTTACTTCCGCCCGACGTTCGCGTTTGCCGATGCGGGTGACGGCATGCTCAAGGGCTCCGGTCGTTCGGTGGCGGGCTTTCATATCCGCGATGCGCTCAGCGTGGTGGCTGCCCAGCACCCGGACCTGATCAGTAAATACGGCGGCCACGCCATGGCCGCAGGCCTGACCCTGCCCGAAGCGAACTTCGCGGTGTTTTCCCGTGCGTTCGATGCCGAAGTGCGGCGTCAACTGCGTGAAGAAGACCTGACGGGGCGATTGATGTCGGACGGCAGTCTGGCGGTAGAAGAGTTCCATCTGGAACTGGCGCGGGCCCTGCGCAATGCCGGGCCATGGGGGCAGCACTTCCCCGAGCCGCTGTTTCATGGGGTGTTTCAGTTGGTGGAGCAGCGAATTGTCGGGGAGCGCCACTTGAAAGTGGTGCTCAAAACCGAGTGCGGCAGCGTCAAGCTGGACGGCATTGCCTTCGGAGTTGACCGCGAAGTGTGGCCGAATCCGACCATTCGCTGGGTTGAACTGGCCTATAAACTCGACCTCAACGAATTTCGCGGCAACGAAACCGTACAACTGATGATTGCCCACATCGAACCGCGTTAACCCCGGCGCTCAACCCTTGCGGGAGCTGGCAAGCCAGCTCCCGCAATCTGTACAAAAGATGAACCCCACCTCTTGCAGGGTTGTCGACTAGGCTCTAGGTACGCTTGTTCCCTGGAGCCTGCCCACTGTCATTAGAGGTGACCCATGAGTCTGCTGCTAGAGCCCTATACCCTGCGTCAACTGACCCTTCTCAACCGCATTGCGGTCTCGCCAATGTGTCAATACTCCAGCGTTGACGGGCTGGCCAATGACTGGCATCTGGTGCATCTGGGCAGCCGTGCTGTTGGCGGCGCCGGTCTGGTTTTTACTGAAGCTGTGGCGGTAACCCCTGACGGGCGTATCACCGCGCAGGACCTTGGCTTGTGGAACGACGAACAGATCGAGCCCCTGCAGCGCATTACCCGCTTTATCCGGGCCCAGGGTGCCGTGGCCGGTATTCAGCTGGCCCATGCCGGGCGCAAGGCCAGCACCTATCGTCCCTGGCTGGGCAAGCAGGGCAGCGTCAAAGTGGAAGAGGGCGGTTGGGTGCCGGTCGGTCCTTCGCCCATAGCCTTTGACCCGCGGCACACTGCCCCGACCCAGCTCGACGAAGCCCAGATCAACGACCTGATTCAAGCCTTTGTCGATGCCGCCAGGCGGGCACTTGTGGCTGGTTTCTCGGTGGTTGAAATTCACGCTGCCCATGGCTACCTGCTGCATCAATTCCTGTCCCCGCTGAGCAATCAACGGCGCGACCAGTACGGTGGCTCCTTCGACAACCGTATTCGCCTGGTGCTGCAAGTCACCAAGGCCGTACGTGACATCTGGCCTGAAGAGTTGCCGCTGTTTGTCCGGGTATCGGCGACCGACTGGGTGGAAGATGGCTGGAACCCGGACGAAACCGTAGAGCTGGCGCTGCGCCTCAAAGCGCTGGGGGTCGATCTGGTGGATGTGTCTTCGGGGGGCACCGCCGCCAATGCCGAGATCCCGGTCGGGCCGGGGTATCAAACCCGTTTTGCCGAGCGTGTACGCAAAGAGGCAGGCATCGCCACCGGCACTGTAGGCATGATTACCGAGCCGGCTCAGGCAGAACATATTCTGCGTACCGGTCAGGCCGATTTGATCCTGCTGGCCCGCGAGCTATTGCGTGACCCCTACTGGCCGCTGCACGCCGACGATGATCTGGGCGGCCAGAAGGCGATTTGGCCAGCCCAGTACCAGCGTGCCACTCACCGCGACCAACCGATACACGAGTCGGATCTGCGCGACTGAGATTCTCCCCTGCCACCCATTTACGAGAGGTGTTTAATGAATACGCGTGGATTGCTCGATCAGTTGCTCAAGTCCGGTCAACAGATGTTGCAGAATAAAACCGCGGGGCAAAGCACCCCCTCCGGCTCAGACAAAGGTGGACTGGGCGGCCTGCTGGGAGGCTCCGGCGGGTTGGGCGGGTTGCTTTCAGGTGCCGGTGGCGGTGCGCTGGCGGCAGGCGTGCTGGGGATGTTGCTGGGCAACAAGAGTGCCCGCAAATATGGCGGGCAGGCCCTGAGCTATGGCGGTCTGGCCGCGTTGGGGGTACTGGCCTACAAAGCCTACGGCAACTGGCAGGCCAACCAGGGTACGGCGCCGCAAACAGAACCGCAGACGATCGACCGGGTAGCGCCCCAGCAGGTAGAGCAGCACAGCCAGGCGATTCTCAAGGCGCTGGTTGCAGCGGCCAAAGCTGATGGTCATATCGACGAGCGTGAGCGACAGCTTATTGATGGCGAGTTCAGCAAGCTGGACGGTGACCCGGCCCTGCAGCAATGGCTGAAAACCGAAATTGACAAGCCACTGGACCCGGCTGAAGTGGCGAGTGCTGCCAGCACCCCGGAAATCGCTGCCGAAATGTACATCGCCAGCCTGCTGCTGGTGGATGAAGAGAGCTTTATGGAAAAGGCCTATCTGCAAGAACTGGCCAAGCAACTCAAGCTCGATCCGGGCCTGAAGGCTGAGCTGGAGTCCCAGGTTAAACAGGCGGCGGAGTAACCCTTTACTGCAGGAGCGGGCATTTTCAAATGCCGGACAGCTCGCGATCAAGCTCGCTCCTGCAGCTTTATGAATATTTTTGCAGATTGCTGTGAGATCAGTCTCAGCGCCCATACGAATCCTCGCGTACCCTCGGCTATACTCCCCATCATTTGAATGGCTCCCCGAGGATTGACTGTGAAGAACTGGACGTTGCGCCAACGCATTTTGGCGAGCTTTGCGGTAATCATCGCCATCATGTTGTTGATGGTCGTCGCGGCTTATTCTCGCCTGCTTTCAATCGAAAGCAGCGAAGAGACAGTCCGGGCCGACTCGATTCCCGGGGTCTATTACAGCTCGATGATTCGCAGTGCCTGGGTGGACAGTTACGTCTTGACCCTGCAACTGGTGGGCTCGTCCAACCAGCGCGACCTGAACAATGAAGACCGCAAACTGTACGCCAGCTACGAAGAACGGCTGAAGCTTGAGCTGGAGAACTATCGCGGCACCATTTTCGATAAAAACGATCGCGCCGCGTTCGATGAGTTTGAGCGGCTGCATCAGCAATACGCGCAGATTCTGGCGAACGTGCTTGAACTGTACCAGGCCAAGCAATTCGCCCAGGCCCATACCATGGTCACCGAGCAATTGGCGCCGGCCTGGATGGCTGGACGCAAACAGCTCAACAGTGTAATTGACGCCAATCGCTCCTCGGCTTCCGAAGCCACCGAAAACATTGCTCATTCAGTCATGACCGCCAAAGTCAGCATGCTGGTCTCGCTGCTGATTGCCGTACTCGCCGCCGCCCTCTGCGGCTATCTGTTGCTAAAAGCGATCATGTCGCCCATGAAGCGTATTGTTTCGATTCTGGAAGTGATGCGTTCCGGTGACCTGAGTTCGCGCCTGAACCTGGAGCGTAAAGACGAGTTCGGCGCGGTAGAAACCGGCTTCAACGACATGATGACCGAGCTGACCTCTTTGGTGTCACAAGCCCAGCGCTCCTCGGTGCAGGTCACCACCTCGGTCACCGAAATTGCCGCGACCTCCAAGCAGCAACAAGCCACCGCGACTGAAACCGCGGCCACCACCACGGAAATTGGCGCGACTTCCCGCGAAATCGCAGCCACTTCCCGTGATCTGGTACGCACCATGACCGAAGTCACCTCGGCTGCCGATCAGGCGTCGATCCTGGCCGGCTCCGGGCAGCAGGGTCTGGCGCGCATGGAAGAAACCATGCATCAGGTCATGGGCGCCGCCGATCTGGTCAACGCCAAACTGGCGATCCTTAACGAGAAGGCCGGCAACATTAACCAGGTGGTAGTGACCATTGTTAAAGTGGCCGACCAGACCAACCTGTTGTCTCTGAACGCTGCCATCGAAGCAGAGAAGGCCGGTGAGTATGGCCGTGGCTTCGCCGTGGTCGCCACTGAAGTCCGCCGCTTGGCCGATCAGACCGCCGTGGCCACTTACGATATCGAACAGATGGTGCGCGAGATTCAGTCAGCGGTCTCGGCTGGCGTAATGGGCATGGACAAATTTTCGGAAGAAGTCCGCCGCGGCATGTTCGAAGTGACCCAGGTGGGTGAGCAGCTATCGCAGATCATCCATCAGGTTCAAGCGTTGGCCCCGCGGGTGCTGATGGTCAATGAGGGCATGCAGGCCCAGGCCACAGGCGCGGAGCAGATCAACCTTGCACTGGTACAACTGGGGGATGCCAGCAGCCAGACCGTCGAGTCTCTGCGTCAGGCCAGCTTTGCGATCGATGAGCTCAGCCAGGTTGCCGTCGGGCTGCGCAGCGGCGTTTCGCGTTTTAAAGTCTGATGAGCGATCCTCGGGCCAAATCCAGCGGTGGGGGAGCGCCGAACAATCGCCTGTTCCTGGTGTTTCATATCGGCGATGAACGTTATGCCTTGCCGGCCACCGATGTGGTCGAAGTGCTGCCGCTTCTCCCGCTAAAACCTATTGCCCATGCCCCGGCATGGGTGGCTGGCGTGTTTACCCATCGCGGGCAGGTGGTGCCGGTGATCGATATCAGCGCCATGACGTTCGGCCAGGCCGCTGTGGCCCGCACCAGCACCCGGCTGGTGCTGGTCAACTATCGCGGGCAAGTACTGGGTTTGATGCTTGAGCAGGCCAGCGACACGTTGCGCTGCAACCCCGCGGACTTTCAGCCCTATGGCCTGGATAACCGCGATGCGCCGTATCTGGGCCCCGTGCGCAGTGACCAGCATGGGCTTGTGCAATGGATCAGTATCGATGAACTGCTGAGCCCGGCGGTTTCTGCGCTGATCTTCGCCGCGCACCCGGATGACACCGGCCCACAGGTGTACCCATGAACGCCGATCAGCGGTTTTTCGATTTTTTGAAGAAATGCATCGGTCTGGATGTGGCTTCAGTAGGTCCGGCCATCATCGAACGTGCTGTTCGTCAGCGCTGCATGGCGTTGAACATGCTTGACCATGATGATTACTGGCGGCGTTTGATCAGCTCCCAGGATGAACAGCAAGCCCTGATCGAATCGGTGATCGTGCCCGAAACCTGGTTCTTCCGTTACCCCGAATCATTTTCCACCCTGGGGCGCCTGGCCAGAAAGCGCCTGGCCGAAATCGGCAGTCGCCGGACCCTGCGTATCTTGAGCCTGCCCTGTTCAACCGGTGAAGAGCCCTATTCGATTGCAATGGCGCTGTTTGATGCCGGTTTTGCCGCGTATCAATTCAAGGTGGACGCGCTGGATGTCAGCCCGCTTTCGGTGCAGCGGGCTCAGTCTGCGCGGTACGGAAAAAACTCATTTCGCGGGCAGCAAACGGATTTTCGCGAGCGCTATTTCAGCCTTGTGGACGACGCTTATCAACTGTCGAACAGGGTCTGCGAGCAGGTCAGTTTTCACGTCGGTAACTTGCTGGACCCGGCCCTGCTGGCCAGTTACCCACCCTATGATTTTGTATTTTGTCGCAACCTGCTGATCTATTTCGACCTTAAAACCCAGCAGCAGGCACTGGATGTGCTCAAGCAATTGACCCGTACCGATGGCGTGCTGTTTATCGGTCCGGCCGAGGGCAGCCTGCTGGGCCGGATGGGCATGCGTTCGATCGGTGCGCCGCAGTCGTTTGCTTTTTGCCATAGCCACGAGCCATTACCCGCGGCCCGCCCGGTGCTGGCCGAATTCAAGCCGCTGGTCCGTCCGCAACCGCCAGCGGCGCCACCGGTCATCCGGCCATTTGCCCCGCGCCCCCAGTCCTTGGCCCCGCGCCAAACGGACTCGCAGGCTGCTGAGCCCAAGGCCCTGCTTGAACAAATTGCGCTGCTGGCCAATGCCGGCAAGAGCAGCGAGGCCCGTGCTGCCTGCGAGCAATTACTGCAATTGCATGGCCCGCAGGCCCAGGCCTATTACTGGCTGGGTTTGCTCAGTGACGTCCAGGGCCAGACGGCTCAGGCCCAGGGGTTTTATCGCAAGGCGTTGTACCTGGAGCCCCAGCATGCAGAAGCCCTGGCACACCTGGCGGCCTTGCTGGCCTCACAGGGTGATGTAACAGGCGCTCAACGCTTGCAGGAGCGCGCGGCCCGTAATGAGCGATCCGTTCACAGTGAGCGTAAACAATGAGCGGTTTAACAGCCCAGAACTTGATCCACTCCGAAGCGCAGGACATTGATGACTGCTGGAACCGTATCGGCATCTTCGGCGATAAATCCTGTGCGCTGCTGGCTGAACATATCCATTGTCGTAACTGCTCGGTGTATTCGGCTGCGGCCACCCGCTTGCTGGACCGCTACTCGTTTGAGCAGGAGCATGTGGCCCAATACTCCCCCCGGGAGCTTGAGCGAAAAGTGGCGACCCGCTCGCTGATGATCTTTCGTCTTGGGGATGAATGGCTGGGACTGGCGACGCGCTATCTGGATGAAGTGGCCCCGCTGCAGTCGATCCATTCACTGCCGCACCAGCGTTCACGTGCGCTGTTGGGGGTAGCCAATGTGCGCGGCGCCCTGGTGCCCTGTTTGTCGCTGGTCGAGCTACTGGGCCTGGACCCGACATTGGCGGGGCCGGCATCGCTGCGGATCATGCCGCGCATGCTGATCCTGGCCGCACAAGGCGGGGCAGTGGTATTGCCGGTGGATGAAGTGGATGGCATCCACAACATTGAAGAATCTGTTTTGAATGGCGCGTCACTCTCGGGCGAGCAGGCCAGTGCCAAGTACACCCGTGGCGTATTGCTGTGGAAAACCCGCAGCCTGCGCTTGCTGGACGAAGAGCAATTACTGGGCGCGATCGCCCGGAGCCTGACATGACCCCCGAGCAAATGCGTGACGCCTCGTTGCTTGAGTTGTTCAGTCTTGAGGCCGAGGCCCAGACCCAGGTCCTGAATGCCGGCCTGTTGGCGCTGGAGCGTAACCCGACTCAGGCCGACCAGCTCGAAGCCTGCATGCGCGCGGCCCACTCCCTCAAGGGGGCGGCGAGAATTGTCGGCGTGGATGCCGGGGTCAGCGTTTCCCATGTCATGGAGGATTGCCTGGTCAGTGCCCAGGAAGGCCGTCTGTACCTGCAGCCCGAGCATATTGATGCCTTGTTGCAGGGCACTGACTTGTTGATGCGTATTGCCACACCAGGCAGTGCCAATGTCGGCCCGGCCGACATTGATGCCTATGTCGGGCTGATGAACCGCTTGCTTGATGGCGGCGACAGCCATGTCTCGGTGGCGCCCCCGGCGTTCGACGTGTCGCAGCTGTTGCTGCCCCCGGAGCCGGCCGTGCCTGTGGTTGAGCTGGCGCTGGAGGCTGACACCGCTCCGGAGCCTGGTCTTCGGTCCCGGCGCCGTACTGATACTGGCGAACGGGTGTTGCGGGTCACCGCCGAGCGGCTCAACAGTTTGCTCGATCTGTCCAGCAAGTCATTGGTCGAAACCCAGCGGCTCAAGCCTTATCTGGTGACGTTGCAGCGCCTCAAACGCATGCAAAACAGCGGTCTGAAAGCATTGGACTACCTGCGCGACCAGCTCAAAGTGCTGGATCTGAGCCATGAAGCGCAAGAGGCCTTGACTGATGCGCGGCGGATACTGGCTGAGTCCCAGCATTTGCTGAGTGAACAGACTGCCGAACTCGACGAATTTGGCTGGCAGGCCGGCCAGCGCGCGCAATCGCTGTACGACACCGCGCTGGCGTGCCGCATGCGGCCATTTGCCGATGTGCTGGTCGGTCAGGAGCGCATGGTCCGTGATTTGGGGCGCGCCCTGGGCAAACAGATCCGCCTTGAAATCGATGGCGAGAAAACCCAGGTCGACCGTGATGTACTGGAAAAACTCGAAGCGCCGCTCATCCATTTGCTGCGCAATGCCGTCGATCACGGGATTGAAACGCCGGAACAGCGGCTGCTGGCCGGCAAACCTGCCGAAGGCCTGATTCGTTTGCGCATCTCCCATCAGGCGGGTTTGCTGGCGCTGCAGTTGAGTGATGACGGCGCGGGTGTTGATCTTGAGCGTTTACGCCAGACCATTGTCGAGCGCCAGTTGTCGACGGCTTCCACCGTGGCACAGCTGAGCGAAGAGGAACTGCTGGCCTTTCTCTTTCTGCCGGGCTTCAGCCTGCGCGACACCGTGACCGAAGTCTCCGGACGCGGCGTCGGGCTGGATGCGGTGCAACACATGGTGCGCCTGCTGCGGGGCGCAATCGTCCTGGAGCAGACTTCGGGGCAGGGCAGTCGTTTCAGTCTGGAAGTGCCGCTGACCCTGTCCGTGGTACGCAGTCTGGTGGTTGAAGTGGCCGACGAAGCCTATGCCTTTCCACTGGCGCACATCGAGCGCATGCGCGACTTGATGCCCGATGAAATCGTGCAGCTCGAAGGTCGCCAGCATTTCTGGCACGAAGGGCAGCACGTGGGGCTGGTGGCTGCCAGCCAACTGTTGCAGCGCCCTCCAAGCCAGAGCGAGGATGAAACCCTCAAGGTGGTGGTCATTCGCGAGCGTGATGTGGTGTATGGCGTGGCCGTCGAGCGTTTTATCGGTGAGCGCACGCTGGTGGTTCTGCCCCTCGATCCGCGCCTGGGCAAGGTGCAGGATATTTCGGCCGGAGCCTTGCTCGACGACGGGTCTGCGGTACTGATTGTCGATGTCGAAGACATGCTGCGATCCGTGGACAAACTGCTCAATACCGGGCGACTGGAGCGAATTGACCGGCGTAACCGCCACGCCGCGCAACTGACCCGCAAACGCATTCTGGTGGTGGATGACTCGCTGACGGTACGCGAGTTGCAGCGCAAACTACTGATCAACCGGGGCTACGAAGTGGCCGTGGCCGTTGATGGCATGGACGGCTGGAACGCCTTGCGGGCCGAGCACTTCGATTTATTGATCACCGACATCGACATGCCGCGCATGGATGGCATCGAACTGGTCACGCTGTTACGACGTGACAACCGTTTGCAATCAATGCCGGTGATGGTGGTTTCGTATAAAGATCGGGAAGAGGACCGCCGGCGCGGACTGGATGCCGGGGCCGACTATTATCTAGCGAAAGCCAGTTTCCATGACGATGCTCTGCTTGATGCAGTGGTTGAGCTCATTGGAGGAGCTCAACCATGAAAATTGCCATCGTTAACGACATGCCCATGGCAGTTGAAGCCTTGCGCCGGGCGCTGGCTTACGAGCCTGCCCATCAAGTGCTCTGGGTGGCCGCCAACGGCCTGGAAGCCGTGCAACGCTGTGCCGAGAACACCCCGGACCTGATCCTGATGGACCTGATCATGCCGGTGATGGACGGCGTCGAGGCTACGCGGCGGATCATGGCTGAAACCCCGTGCGCCATTGTCATAGTGACGGTTGACCGTGAACAGAATGTCCATCGCGTGTTCGAGGCCATGGGCTTTGGCGCGATGGATGTAGTGGACACTCCCGTGCTGGGAGGAAGTAACCCCAGGGAAGCGGCCGCGCCCTTGCTGCGCAAGATCCTCAATATTGGCTGGTTGATCGGGCAAAGTGAAAAAAGCGTCACCCCGGTTTCTGCCCAGCCCCGGATCTCGGGTGTTCGGGGCGGGCTGGTGGCTATCGGTTCGTCGGCAGGCGGCCCGGCCGCCCTCGAAAGCCTGCTCAAGGGGCTACCGAGGAACTTTGCGGCGGCCATTGTGCTGGTCCAGCATGTTGATCAAGTCTTTGCGGCCGGGATGGCCGAGTGGTTGAGCAGCTCGTGCGGTCTGGACGTGCGCCTGGCGCGACACGGTGAGACGCCACAGGCGGGGACGGCTCTGCTGGCCGGGACCAACCACCACATCCGGTTGTTGAAGAACGGCACCCTGGCCTATACCGCCGAGCCGGTAAACGAGATTTATCGACCCTCGATCGATGTATTTTTTGAAAGTGTTGCCAGGCACTGGCATGGTGATGCGGTGGGTGTTTTGTTGACCGGCATGGGGCGTGACGGGGCTCAAGGGCTCAAACTCATGCGCCAGCAAGGTTTTCTCACCATCGCCCAGGATCAACTGAGCAGTTCGGTGTATGGCATGCCCAAAGCGGCAGCCGCCATCGATGCCGCGGTTGAAATTCGCCCCTTGGACATGATTGCGCCACGCTTGCTGGAGATATTTGCCAAATGACTGGTAAAACCCCGCTGGACTGGCTTGAAGGTGGTAATTCAGGTGAACGCGCATGAGTGACTTGCAGTTGGACGACGTTAAAACTGACGAAAACTCGGCCATGGTGTTGCTGGTAGACGATCAGGCGATGATCGGCGAAGCCGTACGTCGCGGGCTGGCGCTGGAGCAGAACATAGATTTCCATTTCTGTGCCGATCCCCATCAGGCCATTGCCCAGGCGATCCGCATCAAGCCGACGGTGATCCTGCAGGATCTGGTCATGCCGGGGCTTGATGGCTTGACCTTGGTGCGCGAATACCGCAACCACCCGGCCACGCAGAATATCCCGATCATCGTGCTTTCCACCAAAGAAGACCCGTTGATCAAAAGTGCGGCCTTCGCGGCCGGGGCCAATGACTATCTGGTGAAACTGCCCGATAACATTGAGCTGGTGGCCCGTATTCGCTACCACTCGCGCTCTTACATGACGTTGTTGCAACGTGATGCTGCATACCGGGCGTTGCGGGTCAGTCAGCAGCAATTGCTGGATACCAATCTGGTATTGCAGCGGCTGATGAACTCCGACGGCCTGACCGGGCTGTCCAATCGCCGGCATTTCGATGAGTACCTGGAGCTGGAGTGGCGCCGCGCCTTGCGTGAGCAGACCCAGCTGTCCTTGTTGATGATCGACGTCGACTATTTCAAGTCCTATAACGATAGCTTCGGTCATCTGGATGGCGACGAAGCATTGCGCAAAGTGGCCGCGGCCATTCGCGATGCCAGTAGCCGTCCTTCCGACTTGCCGGCCCGCTATGGGGGTGAAGAGTTTGCCATTGTGTTGCCCAACACCTCCCAGGGCGGTGCCCGGCTGGTGGCGGAAAAACTGCGCCAGGCGGTGCAGGGGCTAATAATCCCGCATATATCGCCTGCTCCCGGCAGCAGCCTGACCATCAGCATTGGCCTGGCTACCCTTACCCCGCAGCAGGGCGGCACCTGCCGTGAGCTGATTTCCGCAGCGGACAAAGGGCTGTACCTGGCCAAGAACAACGGTCGTAACCAGGTAGGAATCTCGTAGCCGCTGCCGCAGGCTGCCAAGGGTTGCGTAGCAACCCGTTTCCTTGAGGCCCACCGCGGCCTCGTCGCAGCCCGACAGCGACTACAGATGATCCAGAGCTGAATTCATCGAGCCTTAACCCCGCCAGACGGGCTGCTGATACGGGCTGTTTCCGGTATACTCCCCGGCTTTGTAAAAATCGCCTACGAGTGCCGCCAGCCATGGAAATCAACCCGATCCTTAACAGCATCAAGGACCTGTCAGAGCGCTCCGAAACTATTCGGGGGTATCTTTGACTACGATCAAAAGCATGAGCGTCTGACCGAAGTCAATCGCGAGCTTGAAGATCCGAGTGTCTGGAACAACCCTTCGTACGCCCAGGAGCTGGGGCGCGAGCGCTCCCTGCTGGCGCAGATCGTTGAAACCCTCGATGAGATGCACACAGGTCTGGCCGATGCCAAAGACTTGCTGCTGATGTCCGCCGAGGAAGAAGATCAGGCCGCTGTCGATGACGTTGCCGCAGAAGTCGAACGTCTGCGCGAAGCCCTTGAAAAACTCGAATTCCGCCGCATGTTCAGTGGTGAGATGGACGCCAACAACGCTTACCTGGACATTCAGGCAGGCTCTGGCGGTACCGAAGCGCAAGACTGGGCCAATATCCTGTTGCGGATGTATTTGCGCTGGGCCGACAAGCGCGGCTTCGATGCCACCATCATGGAACTGTCTGCCGGTGAAGTGGCCGGGATCAAAGGCGCAACTGTACACATCAAGGGCGAATACGCATTTGGTTGGTTGCGCACCGAGATTGGCGTCCATCGTCTGGTCCGTAAAAGCCCTTACGATTCGGGCAACCGTCGTCATACCTCGTTCTCGGCCGTATTCGTATCGCCGGAAATCGACGACAACATCGAAATCGACATCAACCCGTCAGACCTGCGGATCGATACCTATCGTTCCTCCGGTGCCGGTGGTCAGCACGTAAACACCACCGACTCGGCCGTTCGTATTACCCACGTTCCGAGCAACACCGTGGTGTGCTGCCAGAACGAACGATCCCAGCATGCGAACAAAGACACCGCGATGAAAATGTTGCGGGCGCGTCTTTACGAGCAGGAAGTGCAGAAGCGTAATGCTGCCTCTCAGGCCCTGGAAGATACCAAGTCGGATATCGGCTGGGGACACCAGATCCGCTCGTACGTACTCGACGCCTCGCGGATCAAGGATTTGCGTACCAACATCGAGCGCAGCGATTGCGACAAGGTACTCGACGGCGATATCGACGAATACCTGATTGCCAGCCTGAAACAAGGGCTGTAAGTCGCGCAACAACACGTAAAGTGCGCAGCCGGTGCGATGCCTTCAAGGCGCGCCAAAGCCCGCTTCCCCCTGTCGCAAGGCGGGGGCAACGAACCTGTGATGGAATTTTTTAAGACATGAGCGACCAACAACTCGACCCGCAAGACCTGCAACAGGAAGAAAATACCCTGATCGCCCTGCGCAAGGAAAAACTTGCAGCCGAGCGCGCCAAGGGCAATGCCTTCCCGAATGACTTCCGTCGCGACAACTACTGCGCCGATCTGCAGAAGAAGTACGCCGACAAGACCAAGGAAGAGCTGGCTGAAGCCGGTATTCCGGTCAAGGTTGCCGGTCGCATCATGCTTAACCGTGGCTCGTTCATGGTGATCCAGGACATGACCGGGCGCATCCAGGTCTACGTCAACCGCAAGACCCTGCCGGAAGAAACCCTGGCCGCCGTGAAGACCTGGGACCTGGGCGACATCATTGCCGCCGAAGGCACCCTGGCCCGTTCCGGCAAAGGCGACCTGTACGTTGAAATGACCAATGTGCGCCTGCTGACCAAATCCCTGCGCCCGCTGCCGGACAAGCACCACGGTCTGACCGACACCGAGCAGCGCTACCGCCAGCGTTACGTTGACCTGATCGTCAACGAAGAAGTGCGCCACACCTTCCGTGTGCGTTCCCAGGTGATTGCGCACATTCGCAGCTTCCTGATGCAGCGCGACTTCCTTGAAGTGGAAACGCCGATGCTGCAAACCATCCCGGGTGGTGCAGCGGCCAAGCCGTTCGAGACCCATCACAACGCTCTGGACATGGACATGTTCCTGCGCATCGCGCCTGAACTGTTCCTCAAGCGTCTGGTGGTTGGCGGTTTTGAAAAAGTGTTCGAGATCAACCGCAACTTCCGTAACGAAGGTGTCTCGACTCGTCACAACCCAGAATTCACCATGCTGGAGTTCTACCAGGCTTACGCCGATTACGAAGACAACATGGACCTGACCGAAGAGCTGTTCCGTGAACTGGCTCAGCTGGTTCTCGGGACTACCGACGTGCCGTACGGCGACAAGGTGTTCCACTTCGGCGAGCCGTTCGTGCGTCTGTCGGTGTTCGACTCGATTCTCAAGTACAACCCCGAGCTGACCGCCGATGACCTGAACGACATCGACAAGGCTCGCGCCATTGCCAAGAAAGCCGGGGCCAAGGTGCTGGGCTTTGAAGGTCTGGGCAAGCTGCAGGTAATGATTTTCGAAGAGCTGGTCGAGCACAAGCTGGAACAGCCGCACTTCATTACCCAGTACCCGTTCGAAGTGTCGCCGCTGGCCCGTCGTAACGACGACAACCCGAACGTGACTGACCGTTTTGAACTGTTTATCGGTGGCCGTGAAATCGCCAACGCTTACTCCGAGCTCAACGATGCAGAAGACCAGGCCGAGCGCTTCATGGCCCAGGTAGCTGACAAGGACGCGGGCGATGACGAAGCCATGCACTACGACGCCGACTTCGTACGCGCACTGGAATACGGCATGCCGCCGACTGCCGGTGAAGGTATTGGCATTGACCGTCTGGTGATGCTGTTGACCAACTCACCGTCGATTCGCGATGTCATCCTGTTCCCGCACATGCGGCCACAGGCGTAACGCTAGAAAATAAAAAGCCGCCGACTGAGGCGGCTTTTTATTGCCTGACACCCGGTGATGCGCCGATTCTGGGAGCTGGCTTGCCAGCGATGCAGGGAACATGGTTTTTAGTTGATGTAATCGCCGGCAAACCGGCCCCACAGCCAACCAGTCTCGTCAGTGGCACCATTGTCTTCAACACAAGGAGTCTTTCGTGAACCTAGCCAGGGCTCAAGAAGGGGCGGCGCATGTCGCTACGGCGGTAGCCGAAAGTGTTCAGTATCAAGGGCGCAAGGCCAGTCGCCACGGCAGTGAGCAGCGCCGCCAGCAGATTCTCGATGCGGCCATGCGCATTGTTGTGCGTGACGGCGTGCGTGGCGTGCGGCACCGGGCGGTTGCGGCTGAAGCAGGGGTGCCGTTGTCGGCGACCACCTATTACTTCAAAGACATCGATGACCTGCTTAATGACACCTTCGCCCAATATGTCGAACGCAGCGCAGCCTTTATGGCCAAGCTGTGGCTGAGCACTGAAGGCCAACTGCGTGAACTGGTGGCCTATGGCGATGGCAGCCCGCAATCTCGCGCGCAACTGGCCGATGAAATCGCCCGCATGGCCGCCCACTATATCCAGCACCAGTTGCTTACCCGTCGCGAGCACCTCATGGCGGAACAGGCTTTCCTCCAGGCGGCGTTGCTCAACCCGCGCCTGGCGGTTCTGGTCAGGGCTCATCAACAGATTTTATGGCAGGGTACGTGCCAGATATTACAGGTGCTGGGCTCGAAACAACCGCAGCAGGACGCCAATGTCTTGACGGCGATAATCGGTCGGATGGAATATCAGGACCTGCTTAACGGTGCGCAGCCAGAGGCCGATGCTGGCCGACTCGCTACTCTCACGCGTTACATGCACTTGGTACTGGCCGCTCTATAGAAGGATGCAGGCATGAAAGCTTGGCGCGTAATGCTTATGGCACTGTCGTTTTTAATGTTGAACGGTTGTCTGGTGACCTTTAACGAGGCACCGCTGGTGGCCGAGACAGCGCCCCGGCAGCTGCTTGGAAAATGGGTCAGCAAGGATGCCTGGGGGCAGGCGCGCAACCTGTTGATCAGCGCCATCGACAAACAACACTATCAGGCAGTGGTCTACCCCGCGGGTGAGCCCAAGGCCCAGGAACGCTACAGGTTCATCGTCGCTCGTCATGGCAGCCGCTGGTACGCATCGGCCGCGCTGCCGGAAAAGCTGGGTGGCCACTACACCCTGAGCGGTTTTGAACTGACCGACAGCAATGAACTGGTGGTCTACGATCTTGATCTGGACCAGATCAAACAGGCCATTGGCCAGTCGGCATTGAGCGGTGACGCCATCGAAACCGCCGAAGGCCCCGGCGCATTGATCAACAGCCCGTCGGCCAAGGTCTTTGCCTACCTGGATGATCCGGCCAACTCCGACGTATTCGTGGAAGCTGCCCGCTATCAACGTGTGGTCAAGTAACCCAACATTAAGCCCATTCAAGGAGCACCGGGTGGACGACTACCAGCGCACGATTCGCACATTGTCAGACCGTATCGTACTGGCGCAAACACCGATCCGCGTACTGGATGCGGTGAAGTGGGACGACAGCATCCGTCAGGGTTTCTTCAAGGCCAAGGGCAAGGAAATGCCGGCGGTCAATCGCGACTATTACCTGGGGCGGCCGCTGTCCTTTGACTCCGGGGCGGTAAAGCTGGAGTTCCAGAACATCGAGCGCGATATCACCCGCCAGCTGGGGCAATTCAACCCGGTCGGGCAGATCATGCGCCGCATGTGCAAAGAGTACCGCATGGTGGTGCGCATGCTCGAAGCCCGTGGCACTGAAGACTTCGGGCTGATTTCCCAGGAGCTGTACGGGGCTGCGTCCGACGCCTTCCATGCCGGCGACCCGACGCTGGCCGATCTGGGGCTGATGATGTCCGATTACCTGGACAACATCGACGGGCGCGGCGACCTCAAGGACGAAGCCAAGACCCTGACCGCCAAAGATGCCGTGGGCCTGCTGCAAAGTCGCTTGAACAAGGTGTTTGGCGAGGCCGAGGAAACCATCCGGGTATTCGAGTCCGACGGTATTGTTGCGGACGCTGCGGCGGGGGCGGATTACATCAAGATTCGCGCCGACGCGATGTTCAACGAGCGCGACGTGCGGGCGCTGGAGGTGCATGAGGGGCTGGTGCATGTGGGCACTACGCTCAACGGGCAGAACCAGCCGATATGCACCTTCCTCGCCAAAGGCCCGCCATCCTCGACGGTGACCCAGGAAGGCCTGGCGATCTTGATGGAAATCATCACCTTTGCCTCCTACCCGAGCCGCCTGCGCAAACTGACCAATCGCACCCGCGCTATCCATATGGTGGAAGAGGGCGCCGACTTCATGCAGGTTTACGAGTTCTTCCGTGAGCAAGGCTTTGAAATGTCGCAAAGCTATGGCAATGCCAGTCGGGTTTTCCGCGGCTCGGTGCCAAATGGCCTGCCATTTACCAAAGACTTGTCCTACCTCAAGGGCTTCATCATGGTTTACAACTACATTCAGCTGGCCGTGCGTAAAGGCAAGCTGGAGCAAGTACCGTTGTTATTCTGTGGCAAGACCACCCTGGAAGACATGCGAACCCTGCGCCAACTGGTGGATGAAGGCCTGGTGGTAGCGCCCAAGTACCTGCCCGAACAGTTCCGTGACATGAACGCACTGGCGGCCTGGATGTGCTTCTCCAACTTCCTCAACCATCTGAGCCTGGACCGGATTGAAGCGGATTACTCCAACATCCTGTAACCCTTGAACAGCCGGTAGTCGCTGACCCAGGCTGCGAAGGAGTGCGAAGCAATCCGTTATTCTGAAAACCATACGCACGGACCTCATCGCGGCCTTGGGCAGCGACTACAAATGGTGACTTGTTAGATGAAAATCCTGGCTGCCCTCTGCCTGCTGTTGACCCTCAGCGGATGCAGCTCATTGCTGTTCTACCCCGAACCCGGCCAGCCGATTACGCCAACTGCCGCGGGTTTGAAATATCGTGATGTAACCCTCACCGCCGCCGATGGCACGCGCCTGCATGGCTGGTGGCTGCCCGCCAAAGCCGGGGTGCCGCTCAAGGGCACGGTGCTGCACCTGCATGGAAATGGCGGCAACCTGGCCTATCACCTGGGCGCCACTGCCTGGTTGCCCGAGCAGGGTTATCAGGTGTTGATGCTCGATTATCGCGGCTACGGCCTGTCCGCGGGCGAGCCCGGTTTGCCTGCGATCTATCAGGACATCGACGCCGCTTTCGAGTGGTTGCAGCAACAACCCGAAACCCGGGGTCAGCCACTGATCGTGCTGGGGCAAAGCCTGGGCGGGGCGATGGGTGTGCATTACCTGAGCCGGCACCCTGAGCAGCGGGCCCGGATCAAGGCCATGGTGCTCGATGGAGTACCGGCCAGCTATCGTGAAGTGGGGCAATTTGCCTTGAGCACTTCGTGGCTGACCTGGCCCCTGCAAGTCCCTTTGTCATGGCTGGTGCCCGATGCAGACAGCGCCGTGTATGCCATGCCGGAAATGGGCGGGGTACCGATGCTGATCTTCCACAGCATGGATGACCCGATCGTGCCGCTTTCCAATGGTCTGCGACTGTATCAAGCTGCGCCCCCGCCCAAGGTGTTGCAACTGACGCGCGGCGGTCATGTACAGACGTTTGCCGACCCGACCTGGCGTCAAGTGATGCTGCGTTACCTGGATGACCCGCAACACTTCAATGGCGTACGGCGCTTGGGCGAAATCCCCAATTACCCCGCCTCACCCGATTCGATTAATGCTGCAGAGAGCCCGCAATGAGTGAAGAACGCAACGCCATCCCCCTGATCATTACCGGTATTTGCACCATCATCGGCACCGTGGGGGCCCTGTGGTACTACGGTTACCTGCACTTTGCCAAACCCGAAGACGCACTGCTGCTCAGCGACTTCACCATGCTCAAGACTATCCCCGGGGAGGACTACAAGGTGTCGCTGACGCCGGCCAATCAGGTGGCGCAGTGCATCGATGGCATCGTCGTACTGTTCGACACCGAGCAAAAAGGTCTGACCGGGGTGCTGGTCAACAACAAGAAACAAGCGGTGCACTGTCTGGTCCAGAAGGCCCCGCAACCCTAAGAGCGAACGCTTGAACAGCCTGCTCCTGCAGGATTGCAGTTGCTCACAAAAAAGCCCCGCCTGATTGCTCAGGCGGGGCTTTTTATTTTGCGCTTACAGACTTACTTCATCGACGAGCGCGGAGCTACCGGCTGGTTGTCGTTGGAGATGGTCACTTCAACCCGGCGGTTCTGGGCACGGCCCGAGTTGCTGTTGTTGTCAGCCACCGGATATTCCTTGCCGTAGCCCTGGGCGACGATGCGCGTAGGATCTACCCCGGCACGCACCAGCGCCGCCTTGACGGCGTTTGCACGACGTTCAGACAGGTTCTGGTTGTACGAAGCCGAACCCTTGCTGTCGGTATAACCTTCAACAATCACCTTGCGGTCCGGGTTTTTGATCAGGTAGTTGGACAGTGTGGTGATGCTGTCACGGCTGTTGGGCTTGAGGCTTGCCTTGTCGAAATCAAACAGCACGTCACCGAAGGTCACCAGAGTGCCGCGTTCGGTCTGCTTGGCGTTCATGCCTTGCAGTTGCTTGATCTGCGCATCACGGGCGTCCAGCAGTGCTTGAGAACGGGCCGCTGCGGAGTTGTTCAACTGGTTTTCAGCAGTACGCAACGCAATGGTCTGCTTGGCCACTTCAACCCGCTGGTTGGTCAGATAGGCCAGCTGGTCCACTTTGCTGTCATCCTCTTTGTCCATGTAGGCCTTTTGCGCCTTGTCCAGCCATTCGCTGGCATCCTTGGTTTCCAGCGCGGCTACCTTGGTGGCTTGCGGGTTGGCCTGCAGGGCCGAGAAATTGGTCTGGGCATTTTCCAGGTTGACGTTCGGCTGGTGGGAGCATGCAGCCAGGCCAACGCTTAGAGCCAGCAGGGCGGGGATCAGTACTTGATTACGCATAATGTTTGTCCTTTATATCGATTAGGAATGCTGTGTCTGGGCCAGAGGCAAAAAGGGGCAGCGCTTATTGAACGCTGCGCATACCTTCCTGACGCAGTTCCTGGACGGCTTTCTGAGCATCCTGTACGGCCTTCTCGGCTTTTGCGGCCTGGGCTTTGCGCTCTGCTACGCGGGCATCCCATTCCGCTTGTTCAGACAGACGACGGGCGTCTTTGTAGTTCTTGTCATGCATGGCCATCTCGGCCTGCTTGAGCTTGTCCTGTGCCGACTTCATTTCTACCGGAGCGTATTCAGTGCCACCAGCGCTTACGGCGTTGTTGACCGCTGCCTGGGTCACTGCGTACTGCTCCGACGGAGGATTGCCAGCGCAACCGGCCAGAACGAAGCTGGCACCGAGTGCCAGCGCGGCCAGTTTTAGCCCGCGCAGGCGAGGCGAGTTGGTTTTGACAGTGCGGGTCATCATGGTCTTCGACTCCATTGGGAAGCTCCTTATAAAAATCAAGTTCCATCACGACTAAGGCATCACACGGGAGTGTTGGAACACAGGTGCAAGAGGTGATGGTTATTGGCTGTGACCCGAACGATTTTTGAATAGTTCAAATTAAATGGTGGCGCATTGCCTAAAAAATTCTGACCGTTTGGTCAGGCGTTTTTTACAGGCTTTGGCACGGGATCTCTTGTCAAAAGCAGTCCTCGCAACGCACTCTTGGGCAGGAGCTGGTCCCCGGAATCTGCTGGAGAAATTGCTGATGACCGATATTGATGCACGCTTGCGCGATGATGTTCACCTGCTGGGTGAACTGTTGGGAAATACCATTCGTGACCAGTACGGCGAAGCATTTCTCGCCAAGATCGAGCGTATCCGCCAAGGGGCCAAGGATGACCGGCGCGGCACCACGGGCGAGGAGCTGAGTGCCATTCTGGATGCCCTGGGCGACGATGAAGTTCTCCCCGTTGCGCGGGCGTTCAACCAGTTTCTGAACCTGGCGAACATCGCCGAGCAATACCAGCTGATTCACCGTCGCGAAGAAGGCCAGCCGCAACCGTTCGAGTCGCTGGTGCTGCCCACCTTGCTGACCCGGCTGCTGGACGAAGGGCATGACCCTGACACCCTGGCGCGGCAAATCGGTCGTCTCGACATCGAGCTGGTGCTCACGGCCCATCCCACTGAAGTCACGCGCCGTACCCTGATCCAGAAGTACGATGCCATTGCCGAACAACTCGCAGCCCAGGACCATCGCGACCTGACCCAGGCCGAAAAGTCCCGGATCGAGCAGCGTCTGCAACGCTTGATAGCCGAGGCCTGGCACACCGAAGAAATCCGCCGTACCCGACCCACCCCGGTGGACGAGGCCAAGTGGGGCTTCGCGGTCATTGAGCACTCCTTGTGGCAAGCCGTGCCGCATATGCTGCGCAACGCCGATCAGGCGCTGCACGCGGCCACCGGCCTGCATTTGCCTTTGGAAGCGGCGCCTGTGCGTTTTGCTTCCTGGATGGGCGGCGACCGTGACGGCAACCCCAATGTCACAGCCAGTGTGACTCGCGAAGTGCTGTTGCTGGCGCGCTGGATGGCGGCTGACCTGTACCTGCGTGATATCGACAAACTGGCTGCCGATCTGTCGATGCAGCAAGCCACTGCCGAACTGCTGGCGGTAGCCGGGGATGGCGCCGAACCGTATCGCGCGGTCCTCAAGCAGTTGCGTGAGCGGCTGCGGGCGACCCGCAACTGGGCGCATAACGCCTTGAGCAGCGCCCAGCCTGCACCGGACGGGGTGTTGCAGGACAACCGCGATCTGCTGGCACCGTTGCAACTGTGCTACCAGTCGTTGCATGCCTGCGGCATGGGGGTAATTGCCGACGGGCCGCTACTTGATTGCCTGCGTCGTGCGGTGACGTTTGGCTTGTTTCTGGTGCGCCTCGATGTACGCCAGGATGCGGCCCGCCACGCCTCGGCCATGACTGAAATCACCGATTATCTGGGCCTGGGCCGCTATGAAGACTGGGACGAAGATGCACGTCTGACCTTCCTCAACCGCGAACTGGCCAACCGTCGACCGCTGTTGCCGGGTTACTTCAAACCCGGGGCCGACACTGCCGAAGTGCTGGCCACCTGTCGCGAAGTGGCTGCAGCACCGCAGGCTTCGCTGGGCTCCTATGTAATCTCGATGGCGGGGGCTGCCTCTGACGTGCTGGCGGTGCAACTGCTGCTTAAAGAAGCTGGGCTGGAGCGCCCGATGCGCGTGGTGCCGTTGTTCGAAACCCTGGCCGACCTCGACAATGCAGGGCCGGTGATCGAACGCCTGCTGCTGTTGCCGGGGTACCGCGCACGCCTGCATGGCCCGCAGGAAGTGATGATCGGTTATTCCGATTCGGCCAAGGATGCGGGCACCACCGCAGCGGCCTGGGCGCAATATCGGGCCCAGGAAAAACTGGTCAATATCTGCCGCGAGCAAGAGGTTGAACTGTTGTTGTTCCATGGTCGCGGTGGCACCGTGGGCCGTGGCGGCGGTCCTGCCCATGCGGCGATTCTGTCGCAGCCGCCGGGCTCTGTGGCGGGGCGATTCCGTACCACCGAGCAGGGCGAAATGATTCGCTTCAAGTTCGGTTTGCCGGACATCGCCGAGCAAAATCTCAACCTCTATCTGGCCGCAGTGCTGGAAGCCACTTTACTGCCGCCGCCGTTGCCCGAGCCGGGCTGGCGGGTGCTGATGGACGAGCTGGCTGGCGATGGGGTCGAGGCCTACCGCGCAGTGGTGCGGGACAATCCGCAGTTCGTTGAATACTTCCGCCAGTCCACCCCCGAGCAGGAGCTGGGCCGCTTGCCGCTGGGCAGTCGTCCGGCCAAGCGCCGGGCAGGGGGGATTGAAAGCCTGCGTGCCATTCCGTGGATTTTTGGCTGGACCCAGACCCGTCTGATGTTGCCCGCATGGCTGGGTTGGGAGACCGCATTGAGCCGGGCGCTGGAACGGGGGGAGGGCGAACAGCTGGCACAAATGCGCGAGCAGTGGCCGTTCTTTCGGACCCGTATCGACATGCTGGAAATGGTCCTGGCCAAGGCCGATGCCGACATCGCACGGCTCTATGACGAGCGTCTGGTAGATCAGGAACTACTGCCATTGGGTGCGCATTTGCGCGACTTATTGTCGCAGGCGTGTTCGGTGGTGCTAGGTTTGACCGGTCAATCGCAATTGATGGCGCACAGCCCGGACACTCTGGAGTTCATCCGTTTGCGCAACACCTACCTGGATCCCCTTCATCTATTGCAGGCAGAACTTCTGGCCCGTTCAAGGCGCCAGCAAGCGGCCCAGGACAGCCCTCTGGAACAAGCGTTGCTGGTAACTGTGGCCGGGATTGCTGCCGGCTTGCGTAACACCGGTTAAGCCAAAAGCAAGACGGGTTGTCGTGCAACGGGCCCGGGAGCGCTGAAGATTTGCTGCGGATCCCCGGGCTCGCACGACACTTTTTTGTAGGGTTGCGAGCTGCGACACCTGGCCGCAAGTGCGCGTTTGCTAGAGATTATTCCTGGTTTGGCCTGCTTGTGTGGGCCGGGCCTGCTGTGTATCTTGATCAGCCCTTGGCCGTTTTGACGGCCATAACCCGATTTTGAGATTGGCCCAAAGAGGCGAGTCTGTTGTCATTTAAATAAAAATTTGAGGAGCATATCGATGCGCGTAATTCTGCTGGGAGCTCCCGGGGCCGGTAAAGGTACTCAGGCAAAGTTCATCACTGAAAAATTTGGCATCCCGCAAATCTCCACCGGCGACATGTTGCGTGCAGCGGTAAAGGCCGGCACCGAACTGGGCCTGATCGCTAAGAGCGTGATGGACAGTGGTGGTCTGGTATCTGATGACCTGATCATCAATCTGGTTAAAGAGCGTATCAGCCAGCAAGACTGCAAAAACGGTTTCCTGTTCGACGGTTTCCCGCGCACCATTCCGCAAGCCGAAGCACTGGTTAAAAACGGCGTCGAGCTGGATCACGTGATTGAAATCGCGGTTGACGACGAAGAAATCGTTCAGCGCATTGCCGGTCGTCGTGTTCACGAAGCCTCTGGCCGGGTTTACCACACCATCTACAACCCGCCAAAGGTTGAAGGCAAGGACGACGTAACTGGCGAAGAGCTGATCCAGCGCAAGGACGACACTGAAGAAACAGTTCGTCATCGCCTGTCGGTTTACCATTCGCAAACCAAGCCGCTGGTAGCCTTCTACCAGAACCTGGCTGAGACTCAAGGCAAGCCGAAGTACAGCCACATCGAAGGTGTAGGCTCGGTTGAAGCCATCACCGGCAAGGTACTTGAAGCGCTGAGCTGATCGTCGAATTGCTCTGATACAACAGCCCGCTTGCGGGCTGTTGTTGTTTATACTGCTGCACTTTTTTCAATTCTCAATTCTGACGGGAACACCGATGAGCACCTTGCTGGCCCTGGATACCGCGACTGAAGCTTGCTCTGTTGCCCTGCTGCATGATGGCAAGGTCACGAGCCACTACGAGGTGATCCCGCGCCTGCATGCGCAAAAGTTGTTGCCGATGATTAAAGACCTGCTGGCTGAGGCCGGGGTTGAACTGTCAGCCGTCGAAGCCATTGCTTTCGGGCGCGGGCCGGGAGCCTTTACCGGGGTGCGGATTGCCATTGGCGTGGTGCAAGGTCTGGCCTTTGCCCTGGAGCGCCCGGTGTTGCCGATCTCCAACCTGGCGGTATTGGCCCAGCGTGCCCATCGCGAGCATGGCGCGACCCAGGTGGCGTCGGCCATTGATGCGCGCATGGACGAAGTGTATTGGGGTTGCTACCGCGAGCAGGCGGGTGAAATGCGTCTGGAGGGTGCTGAAGCCGTATTGCCACCGGAAGTGGCCGCCTTGCCTGCCGGTGCCGGCGGTGACTGGTTTGGCGCGGGGACCGGCTGGGGTTATGCCGAGCGTTTGAACGTCAAACCCTACGCGATGGATGCGGGCATGTTGCCCCATGCTGAAGACCTGCTGACCCTGGCCCGCTTTGCCTGGGAGCGCGGTGAAGCAATCGCCGCCGACCTGGCGCAGCCGGTGTACCTGCGTGACAAGGTAGCCACTCCAAAAGCAGAGCGTTGATCGGGACAGGCAGCACAGCCCATTCCCTGTAGGCGCTGGCTTGCCAGCGATACAGGCAACGCGGTTTATCAGGCAGGGCGGCGGGGATTTGCTTACTTGGCCCAACGTCGCTAAATTGCCTTTATCGCTACCGAGCAAGCAGCCATGCGCATAGACGGCTTTTCCTCCCGGTCCTACCCCGTCAAGCGCAAGCAGCGTAAAGATCAGGCGCTGGTTGATGAGTCGGTGGAGGACAGCGAAACCACGTTTGAAAGCGCCCCCCAAACTGCTCGCACGCCACCCTCCGGTGAGCGTATTAACTCGTTCCCCGTCCGTTCTCAAGACATGATCTTCCAGCGCTCCATGAGCAAAAGCGCGGCCAGCGCCCTGGCCAGTTATTTGACGACTGCCGGCTTCGTCGATTGGGAAATAGAAGAGCAGGTGCTGGACCTGTACATTTGAGCCCATGAAAGATCTTCCTTACTATCTGGGTTGCCCGTCCTGGAGCGAAAGCGCCTGGCGCGAAGGGCTGTACCCGCAGAATGCCCGGCCAGCGGAATTTCTGGGCCTGTACGCTCAGGTCTTCAACGCTGTCGAAGGCAATACCACTTTCTATGCCCGTCCCGCGCCAGCCACTGTCGAGCGCTGGGCACAAAGCCTGCCCGGACATTTTCGCTTTACTGCCAAGTTCCCCAGGGATATCAGCCACGGCGGTGATCTGCGTGAACAAAATCATGCGGCCGAAGATTTCCTGCAGTTGTTGCGACCTCTTGGGGCGCGCGTAGCGCCACTTTGGCTACAACTCCCGGCCAGCTTCGGGCCTCAGCGTCTGGCAGAGCTGGCGAGCTTCATGGACGCTCTGGAGCGCCCGTTAGCGGTGGAAGTGCGCCACCCTGAGTTCTTCGCCAAAGGGGATAGCGAACGCTTGCTCAATCGCTTGCTCAAAGATCGCGGGGTGGAGCGTATTTGCCTGGATCCGCGGGCGCTGTTCAGCTGCACTTCGACCGATCCGGCGGTGCTCCACGCCCAGGCGAAAAAGCCCAGGGTGCCGCCCCGTCCGGCAGCCTTCACTCAATTCCCGCAAGTGCGTTTTATTGGCCGGCCGGAGCTGCAAGCCAACGACCCGTATTTAGTGCCCTGGATTGACAAAGTCGCGGGCTGGATCGAGGAAGGGCGCACGCCTTACGTGTTTCTTCATACGCCGGACAATCACCGCGCTCCGGAACTGGCGCGGCGCTTTCATCAACAGTTGAGCGAAAGATTACCGGGGTTGCCCGCATTACCCGAGTTGCACCAACCCCAGGCGACAGAACAACTGGGACTGCTTTAAGCCGCCAGGCGCATATTGTTGATGACCAATGGTCTGGCCCAGCCAAGATCGAAGTCCATGGCCCGTTGTTGCTCGATCAGGGTCAGGGGGTCGAACGGCTCGGCAGGCTTGTCGAGCAAGTCCATTTCAAACTCGGCAATCGGCAGATGCAACGGCCGTGGTTCAGGCCCCGGGCCCGGATCAGGCAGCGGATGGCCGAAAGCCATAACCCTCGGGCGTACCCAGGTGGTTTCGAAGTCCTGTTGATGCTGCTGTGCACTCACTTGTTCTGCGGCAAAGGGTGTGGCGGGCGGTGGCAGCAAATCCGGATCGAACTCGGCAATCGGTAAAAACAACGCTTCAGGGGGCTGCAGTTCGGTGTCCTGCACCTGGCAATGTCGCTGGGTCACGATATTGCCCAGCAGGTCGCTGCCACCCCGGGGCTCAACCTGCTCCTCCACGGCCTGCGGGGTTGCTTCAATCGCAGGGAACTCCGACGTCGCGCATTGTTCGGCCAATGCCTGGGCGTAAAAGTCCTTCCACAGGTGGTTGACGCTACCCGTGATCTGCGAATTGTGCCGGCCAAAGTCGCCAATTGGGGCGATAAAGCCGATGGATGTGCAATGAATGTCTGACATAGCTCTCGGTCGACGCCCGGCTCTGGCAAAATGCCGGATATTTCATTTATCGGCAGCCTTTGCCGATCATTAAATTTTTGAGCGTGTTTTTAGATGAGTGAGCAAGCAGCAGGCTGTCGTATCAAAGTCGAAGCATTGGGCGAGGCCTATCAGGCCCTGGCCGGGCAATGGGCTGAACGTCTGGGTCTGCCTCTGGCCGAGCCCGAGGCTGAGTTCGCCTTGCAAGTGGGCGCGCAGGGGTTGCAGCTGCAACAACTGGGGCCGGACGCCCCGGGCCCGGTGCGGGTCGACTTTGTAGAGGGAGGGGCGGCCCATCGACGTTTGTTTGGTGGCGGTACGGGGCAGATGATTGCCAAGGCGGTCGGCGTACAGCAGGGCGTGCGTCCGCGGGTACTGGACGCCACGGCGGGTTTGGGCAAAGACGCGTTCGTGCTGGCGAGCCTGGGTTGTGAAATGAGCCTGATCGAACGTCAGCCGCTGATCGGAGCGCTACTTGAAGATGGCCTGGCCCGCGGCCTGGACGACTTTGAGGTGGCGCCGATCGTGTCACGCATGCACTTGCTCAAGGGCAACTCGATTGAGGTGATGCGCAACTGGGAAGGCGAGCCGCCGCAAGTCATCTACCTCGACCCTATGTTTCCGCACCGTGAGAAAACAGCCTTGGTGAAGAAGGAAATGCGCCTGTTCCGGCCATTGGTGGGTGATGACAATGATGCTCCGGCCCTGCTTGAAGCGGCGTTGGCGCTGGCCAGCCACCGGGTAGTGGTCAAGCGCCCGCGCAAGGCACCGTGCATTGCCGGGCCCAAGCCGAGCCATGCGCTGGACGGCAAGTCGAGCCGTTACGATATTTATCCGAAGAAAGCGCTAAAGCCCTGACCCCGATCTTCCAGCAGGAGCGAACTTGCTCACGATCTTTCAAGCGCAAGAGATCGCGAGACAAGCTCGCGCCTACAGGGGCGGTGTGATCAGAGCGGGCGATACGCGCGCATGAAAACCCCCACCACTTCCTGCACGTGCGCCTCGGCGCCCGCATCGTCCAGCGGCTCGCCGCAGCCATAGAGCAGGCGAAAATTGGGTGAGCCCTTGAGCATGCAAAAGAAGTGCTCCGCTGCGTAGTGCGGCTGATCAATCTGCAATTCACCGGTGCGGTGGATTTTTCCCAGCAGACGCTCCATCTCCAGCACCACTCGCTCCGGCCCCGCCTCAAAGAAAATTTGCGACAACTTAGGGTCCTGGCTGCCTTGGGTCATCATCAGCCGATGCAGGTTGAGTGACTCCTGGCTGTTTATCAGGCTGTGGAAACCCCGGGCAATGTTCAGCAGCACCGCCTCGACCGGTGCGCCGCCAGGCAATTCAAAAAACAATTCCGGCAACTGATCTGTGCACTTGGCCATGATCGCCGAAGAAAAGAGCGTCTCTTTGTCGGTGAAATGGCTGTAGACGGTGAGTTTTGACACGCCTGCCAGGCCTGCGACCGCGTCCATGCTGGTGCTGGCATAGCCCTTGGTCAGAAACAGGGTTTTCGCCGCGTCAAGGATCGCCTGGCGTTTTGCCATGTCCTTGGGACGCCCGAGCGCATTGGGGGGTAAAGGATTGTCAGACATTCTCGTTTATTACTGGACTGGTGAGTTTGGTATTAATAACATGCCGCCCAGTATAAATATTCCAAGCCCTATTAGCGAAAGGTCATCTCCATGTTGCGCCATGCCTTGCCCCGCGCTGTGCCTGTGTGTCTGGTGTTTTTGTTATCCGCGTGCGGCCATGAAGAGCCTGCTCAAATCAGCATCAGCCCGGCAATGGTGGAGCAGCCACAGCCTTCTGCGCTGGCGAGCCAAAGCTATCCGGGTGAAGTCCGGGCCCGGTTCGATCCGCAACTGGCGTTCCGCATTGGTGGCAAAGTGACCCGACGCCTGGTGGATGAAGGTGAGCGGGTCAAGGCCAATCAGCCGCTGGCTGAGCTGGACCCGCAAGATGTGCGCCTGCAACTGGAGGCGACCCGGGCCCAGGTTGCAGCGGGGCAGGCCAACCTGAATCTGGTGCGAGCGGAACGTGACCGCTACAAAACCCTGCTCGACCGGCAGATGGTCAGCCGTTCGCAGTTCGACAATGCCGAAAACCTCTATCGCTCGGGTGAAGCCCGGCTCCAGCAGCTCAAGGCCGAGCAGGACGTGGCCAGCAATCAGGCCAGCTACGCCGTGTTGCGCGCGCCCCAGGACGGGGTGATCGCCCAGCGCCAGGTTGAGGTCGGTCAGGTCGTGGCCGCAGGGCAAACGGTGTTTACCCTGGCTGCCGACGGCGAGCGTGAAGTGCTGATCAGCTTGCCGGAGCAAGCCTTCGGCCGCTTCAAGATTGGCCTGCCGGTTTCGGTTGAACTGTGGTCGCAGCCCGATCAACGCTTCAGCGGGCGCATTCGCGAACTGTCGCCTGCGGCTGATCCCCGGTCGCGGACCTTTGCCGCCCGTATCGCCTTCACTTCCGGCAAGGTGCCGGCCGAGCTGGGGCAAAGTGCCCGGGTCTTTATCCAAAGCGAAGGCGTGAGTCCGTTGTCGGTGCCGCTGTCGGCATTGAGCGCTGAAAATGGCGCGACCTATGTCTGGCGTGTCGGCCCGGGCAACAAGCTGGAGCAGGTTCCCGTGCGTACCGGGCCCTTTGGCGAGAAAAACGTGCCGGTGCTTGAAGGTCTCAAGGCTGACGACTGGATTGTCTCGGCCGGGGTGCACGTGTTGCATCCTGGGCAGCAAGTGCGGCCGGTTGATCGCTCCAACCGAACGATCAATGTTGCGGTGAAGGAGTAATCCCGATGGGTTTCAACCTTTCCGCCTGGGCGTTGCGCAATCGTCAAATCGTACTGTTTCTGATGTTGTTACTCGCTATCGTCGGTGGGCTTTCCTACACCAAGTTAGGGCAAAGTGAAGACCCGCCGTTCACCTTCAAGGCCATGGTGATTCGCACGTTGTGGCCGGGTGCCAGCGCCGAGGAAGTCTCGCGCCAGGTGACCGAGCGCATAGAAAAGAAGCTGATGGAAACCGGCGATTACGAGCGGATTGTTTCGTTCTCGCGACCTGGCGAGTCACAAGTGACCTTCATGGCCCGTGACTCAATGCCTTCGGCGCGGATTCCGGAGCTGTGGTATCAGGTCCGAAAAAAAATCAGCGATATTCGTCAGAATCTGCCGCCGGATATTCAGGGACCATTTTTCAACGATGAGTTCGGCACTACTTTCGGCAATATCTACAGCCTGAGTGGCGAAGGCTTCGACTACGGGGTGCTTAAAGACTACGCCGACCGCATCCAGATCCAGCTGCAACGGGTCAAGGATGTGGGCAAGGTCGAGCTGCTGGGGCTGCAGGACGAGAAAATCTGGATCGAACTCTCCAACCTCAAGCTCGCCACTCTGGGCCTGCCGCTGGCGACTGTGCAACAAGCCCTCAAGGAGCAGAACGCAGTCTCTACCGCCGGTTTCTTCGAGACCCCGACCGAGCGTGTTCAATTGCGCGTGAGCGGCAATTTCAAAACCGTTGAACAGATCGAGGGGTTCCCGATCCGGGTGGGGGAGCGCACCTTGCGGATCAGTGATGTGGCGGACGTACACCGCGGCTTTAATGATCCTCCGGCACCGCGCATGCGCTTCATGGGGCAGGATGCCATTGGCCTGGCCGTGGCGATGAAAGACGGCGGCGATATTCTGGTACTGGGCAAGGCGCTGGAAACAGAGTTCGAACGACTCCAGAAAAACCTCCCCGCCGGGATGCAACTGAGCAAGGTGTCGGATCAACCGGCGGCGGTGAAAAGCAGCGTCGGTGAATTCGTCCAGGTGCTGGTGGAAGCACTGGCAATCGTGTTGCTGGTGAGCTTCTTCTCGCTTGGGGTGCGCACCGGCCTGGTGGTGGCGCTGACGATCCCGCTGGTGTTGGCGATGACATTTGCCGCCATGTACTACCTGGGCATCGGCCTGCACAAAATCTCCCTGGGTGCGCTGGTGCTGGCGCTGGGGCTGTTGGTGGATGACGCGATCATCGCCGTGGAAATGATGGCGATCAAAATGGAGCAGGGCTACGACCGGCTCAAGGCGGCGAGTTTTGCCTGGACCAGCACCGCGTTCCCGATGTTGACCGGCACCCTGATTACGGCAGCGGGTTTTCTGCCGATTGCCATGGCGCAGTCGAGCACCGGTGAGTACACCCGCTCGATCTTCCAGGTGGTGACCATTGCGCTGCTGGCATCCTGGATTGCCGCGGTGGTGTTCGTGCCGTATCTGGGGGCATTGCTGCTGCCGGATCTGGCGAAGATCCATGGGGCCAAACACGGCAGCGCGACGCCCGACCCCTACGGCACCCCGTTTTATCAACGGGTACGACGGCTGGTGGAGTGGTGTGTGCGTCGGCGCAAGACCGTGATTGTACTGACGGTGCTGTTGTTTTTAGGGTCGGTGATGCTGTTCCGGTTCGTTCCGCAGCAGTTTTTCCCGGCTTCGAGCCGCCTGGAATTGATGGTCGATTTGAAACAGGCAGAAGGTGTCTCGCTGAGCAACACCAACGAGCAAGTCAAACATCTGGAAAGCTTGCTCAAGGATCACCCCGGGATTGCCAACTATGTGGCTTACGTGGGGACCGGTTCGCCACGTTTTTACTTGCCACTGGATCAGCAGTTGCCGGCGGCCAGCTTCGCCCAGTTCGTGGTGCTGGCCAAGAGCATCGAGGAGCGTGAAACCCTGCGCACCTGGTTGATCGAGACCCTTGATCAACAGTTCCCGGGGGTTCGCTCGCGGGTTACCCGTCTTGAAACAGGCCCGCCGGTTGGATACCCGGTGCAGCTTCGGGTGACTGGCGAGCATATAGAAGAGGTACGGGCCCTGGCGCGCAAGGTAGCGGCCAGGGTTCGGGAGAATCCCCACGTGGTCAATGTTCACCTGGACTGGGAGGAACCGAGCAAAGTGGTGTACCTCAATGTCGACCAGGACCGGGCGCGGGCTTTGGGCGTGAGTACGGCGAACCTGTCGCACTTCCTGCAGAGCACCTTGCTGGGCTCCTCCGTCAGCCAGTACCGGGAAGACAACGAGTTGATCGAAATCCTGTTGCGCGGCACCCCCCATGAGCGCACCGAACTTTCGTTGCTGCCGAGCCTGGCGGTACCGACCGACAATGGTCAGAGTGTCGCCCTGTCGCAAATCGCGACCCTGGAATATGGCTTTGAAGAAGGCATTATCTGGCACCGCAACCGCCTGCCGACCGTGACCGTGCGCGCCGATATTTATGGCAAGGAACAACCGGCCACGCTGGTGCAGCAGATTCTGCCGACATTGCAGGATGTGCGGGCAGAGCTGCCGGACGGTTACCTGCTGGAAGTGGGCGGCACGGTTGAAGACTCCAGCCGTGGGCAGGACTCGGTGAAAGCCGGTGTACCGTTGTTTATCGTGGTGGTGCTGACCCTGTTGATGGTGCAGCTGCGCAGCTTCTCGCGCATGGTGATGGTGTTTTTGACCGCGCCGCTGGGGTTGATCGGGGTGACCCTGTTCTTGCTGGTGTTCGGCAAACCTTTCGGCTTTGTTGCGATGCTGGGCACCATTGCCCTGTCCGGGATGATCATGCGCAATTCGGTGATCCTGGTGGACCAGATCGAACAGGACAAAGCCGCAGGGATGGACCCCTGGCAGGCGATTATCGAAGCGACGGTACGCCGGTTCCGGCCGATTGTGCTGACTGCCCTTGCCGCGGTGCTGGCGATGATCCCGCTGTCCCGTAGCGTGTTCTTCGGGCCGATGGCGGTAGCGATCATGGGCGGGCTGATAGTGGCGACGGCCCTGACTCTGCTGTTCTTGCCGGCGCTGTACGCGGCGTGGTTCAGGGTGAAGAAGGTTTAACCCTGGCCTGAGGTGGGGGCATTGTTGAAGTGGGGGCTGGCTTGCCGGCGATGCAGGCAACTCCAGCCCCTACAGGATCATGCGCTGTTTATTGTTGAACCTGATCAACCCGCAGGCGAATCGGTTGCTGGGTTTTGGCATTCAGGTCGACGCTGTTGCGCTCAGTGGTGATGAACAACAACTGACCGTTATCTTCAATCCGTGCACTGACTGCATAGGTGTGGCCCGGTTTGACTTCAGCCGGGTCATAGCTCAGGTGGAAAGGCAGCGGAACCTGGCCTTTGACCGGGCCGCTTTGTTTGGCCAGGGTGACTGCCGGAGCGTCGGCCAGTGACACATCCTGCAGGCTCACTTCAAGGGTGGCGCCAGGCGGCAGGGCGATACGTTGCAGGTAAAACACTTCGCCATCGAGAGCGGCTTGCGGGGCAGGTGTCATAGAGCTGCAGGCTCCGAGCAGGGCAGTCAGGCTGAGTAAAAGGACTTTTTTCATGCGGGAGGCTCCATAGGGCAGGCATTAACGCCATGCGTTGAGAGGGCGCCTGCCAGACAAATGTTCAATCTGGCAGGCGCTTTTGCTTATTTAAGCGGTTTTTCCAAAGACAGCGGCGCTTGATCTGCCGGGTCTTCGCTGCGGTGCAAGGCCACCTGACGGATCGACAGGCGGATCTCGGCGGGTAGCACGCGTTTGGCCGCGCCTTCGGCCAGTTCGCCAAGCAGCTCGTGATAGCTCAACTTGCCGTTGGCGTCGCGACGCAAGACGTCTTCTTCGAGCAAGCTCTGGATAAAGTGGCGGAACAGGCTCTTGTCGAAGAACTCCGGGGCATTGAGGCCATGCAGGATCGACAGGCGCTGGGCCATCATGGTGCACAGGTCTTCCAGCTCTTCGGCGCTCAAGGTGTTCTGGCCGCTGTTGAGCAGCAACGAGATGGCCATGTAGAAGCGCTGCAGGGTTTGCGCAATGCTCCTGGACAGTAGCGTCAGCAGCACAAAATGCCGCGAGCTCGGGGCCGGGCGCAGGTACACAGCGTTTTCAAAGCGCAGCAAACCCTGTTCGACAAACGCCTCCAGCCACTGATCCACCACGGCGTCCAGCTCATCCTCGGACCAGCGGATAAACAGTTCCGATTGCAGGTACGGATACAGGGCGTGGGTGTAACGCAGGATTTGCTCGCGGGTCATGCGCGAGCTGCTCTGGAAGAAGCTGGCCAGCAACGCCGGCAGGGCAAAGATATGCAGCACGTTGTTGCGGTAGTAAGTCATCAGGACGGCGTTTTGCTCATCCAGGTACAGGACCTTGCCCAGTGCATCGCTCTGCTCGGAGAGCAGGTCCATGCTTTTCACGTGTTCGATCAGTGCCTGACCGTCACCTTCAGGCACGGTGGTGTGGGGTGAATAGGGGACGCGGCGCAGCAGGGCCAGATACAGGTCCAGCACGCGGGCCATGGCCCGGTCATCCAGCGCCAGTTTGCTGGTGGACAGGAGCACCAGCGCCACCAGGTTGACGGGGTTGATGGCTGCGGCTTCGTTCAGGTGCCGGGCGACTTTCTCCCCCAGCCGGTTAGTAGCCCCGTGCAACCACTCAGGCCGGTACGACGGAGCCAGTTCCTGCTGGCGCCAGCCCGGTTGTTCCCCGTCCAGAAACTCGGCGAGTTTGATCGGCTCGCCGAAGTTGACTGCCACCTGGCCAAACTTCTGTTTCTTGAGTGCGCCGATGACTTTGAAAATATCGAATACCGATTCTTTTTTCTTGCTCGCCCCGCGCAGCTCTCCGAGGTAGGTGCGGCCCTCCAGCACCCGCTCGTAACCGATGTACACAGGTACAAAGACGATCGGCATGCGCGATGAGCGCAGGAAGCTGCGGACGGTGATGGCCAGCATGCCGGTTTTCGGTTGCAGCATGCGCCCGGTGCGCGAGCGGCCGCCTTCGACGAAATACTCCACCGGGAAGCCTTTGGTGAACAGGGTATGCATGTATTCGTTGAACACCGAGGTGTACAGCGGGTTGCCCTTGAACGTGCGGCGCATGAAAAAAGCCCCGCCACGGCGCAGCAAGCGCCCCATCAGCGGCATATTGAGATTGATCCCGGCAGCAATGTGCGGCGGAGTCAGGCCGTTGCGAAACAGTAGATAAGACAGCAGCAGATAATCGATATGGCTACGGTGGCATGGCACGTAGACGATTTCATGGCCCTGGGCCACGTTCTGCACGCCCTCGATGTTGTGGATTTTGACCCCGTCGTAAATCTTGTTCCAGAACCAGCTCAGTATCACTTCAAAAAAACGGATTGCCGTGTAGGTGTAATCCGAAGCGATTTCGTTGGCGTAGCGCAGCGCCAGGGCTTTGGCTTTGTCCGCAGAGATATTCTCGCGCTCGGCTTCATCCACAATCGCCTGGCGTACGGCCGGCTCCTTGATCAGACCTTTGACCAGGTTGCGGCGGTGGGACAGGTCGGGGCCGATGGTGGCGGTTTTGAGGTTGCGAAAGTGCACTCGCAAAATGCGCTGGGCCATGCGTACCGTGCGTTCATGGCCCTTGTTGTGGTCAATCAGTTCGCGCAAATGAATCGGCGCGGAAAACTGCACGCGGGTCTTGCGCCCCAAAATAAGAATGCGCAGCAAGCGGCGCAGGCGCCCGGTGACTGCCCAGCTGTCGGCAAACAGCAGCTTCCAGGGGCTGGACTCGCTGTCGGGGGACTGGCCCCAGAACACGCTGACCGGGATGATTTGCGCGTCCTCGCCCGGGTTGAGGGTCAAGGCGTCTACCAGGCGGGTCAGCGCAGGAGGGGCGCCGCGCTTGTCCTGACGTCCCAGCCAGTCGGGCTCGGGGGTCAGGTAAAAGAACGCTTCGGGCTCGATCATGCTGCCAACGGCGACCGGCAGCACGGGGCGCGGCAAGCCGGCCTTGGTGCACTCGGCGTCGACCACTGCCAGTTCGGTCAGTGAGGGCGATTGCAGCACGTAGAACACCGGCCGGCTGCGATCCAGATTCAGTGTCAAGGACGACTGATTGATCGTTTCCGAGCGCACCCACAGGTACAGCAAGCGACGCAGCGCGCCAAATACAAGACGACGGAATGGGGAGCGGGTCATACGGCTTCTGCGTTAGTGGATTAAAACGAGTGTTTACTCGTGCCGGTAGTGTGCCGTATCTCTGGAAAATCGGCAAAAAAGCAGCGAACTAATATTGATTGAGTGTTTTTTTTGCTGACTTATACTCGGGGGTCTTTCGCCATGCTGCACAAGACCCAGTCTGCAAAAACCAGGTTCGAGCGAAAGTTCTCAAAGGGCTGATGGTAGAGCCCGATCAATAATAAAAAGGGGGAAGGATTCATGAGTACGCGCGTAACAGGCAGTGTGAAGTGGTTCAACGACGCCAAAGGCTACGGCTTTATTCAGTGTGCCGATGGTGCCGATGTGTTCGTGCATTACCGTGCCATTCGCGGCGAGGGGCATCGTTCCCTGGCCGAGGGACAGCAGGTCGAATACACCCAGGTCAAGGGTGACAAGGGCTTGCAGGCTGAGGATGTGGTGGGGTTGTAGGCAGGCCCTGTAGCCGCTGTCGCAGGCTGCGATAAGGGCCGCCGGCCCTTCAAGCAGCAGGGGTGCTGCGCACCCCGTCGCAGCCTGTGTCAGCGGCTACATGTTTCACTTCAGGCCCCGGTTTTCCAGGTGATTTCTTCCTGACCGTCTTCGCTGATACGAATCCAGCGATCAGCGTCAGCTTCGCCCTGTTCCTCTTCCCACGTGCCCGGTGCGCAACGCACTTCGACGTTCAGCGCTTTGAAAGCGGCCTGGGCGCAGGCAATGTCGTCATCCCACGGGGTTTTATCGCTGTCCAGAAACAGGCTGTTCCATTTGCCGACGGCATTTGGCATCCAGGTCACAGGTATGTCGCCGGCGGTGCATTTCCACACCTGGCCTTTCTTCACCCAGGGGGTGCAGGGGCCCAGGGCCTCGCTAAGCCATGTAACGACGTGTTCATGACCGGCTTTGGCTTCTTTCAGGTAAATCTCAATATCGGGCTGGCGCATGGATGTCCTCACTGCGTATCTGAAAAATCCATTCGCGGATTAGTCGGGCCAGGGGCGGCTGCCCCTGGCCGTAAAGTGGGTTATTGAAGAATGAAGTAATCGTAGCGCATCGACACAGTGACCACTAAAGGCTGCGGGTGGTCGATGACCTGGGCCCGACGTTCGGCACTGGCACGCCAGCCATGGGGGGTCATGGCCAGCAGGTTGGCGCGGTCCTTGGGTTCACTCAGGCTGAGCACGAACTCCAGGGTTTCACTGTGCTGCAACTGCATGCCTTCAGGCACCAGCGCCAGGTGTTTGTCGTCAGCGTAGTCGCGTACTTCGTCGTACAGCCGTTCACGCAGTTCCATCAGGTGTCCGCGGGTCGGGCCTACGCGCATCAGGCCGCCGCCGGGGCTGAGCAGGCGTTTGGCTTCGAGCCAGTCCAGCGGGCTGAACACGCTGGCCAGAAACTGGCAGCTGGCATCGGCCAGTGGCACCCGGGCCATGCTGGCGATCAACCAGGTCAGGTGCGGGTTGCGCTTGCAGGCACGCTTGACGGCTTCGCGGGAGATGTCCAGCGCGTAGCCGTCGGCGTTGGGCAGCGCCTCGGCGATTTGCGCGGTGTAGTAACCCTCGCCGCAACCGATGTCGAGCCAGCGCTGGGGGGCGCGTTCGGCGGCCAGTTCAGCCAGTCGCTTGGCCACAGGCGCGTAGTGACCCGCGTTGAGGAAATCGCGACGGGCTTCAACCATGGCCTGGTTGTCGCCAGGGTCGCGGCTGTTTTTGTGCTGCACGGGCAACAGGTTCAGGTAGCCCTGACGGGCGCGGTCAAAGCGATGGCCCGTCGGGCAGGCCACGCCATTGTCGACTGCGCTGAGGGGTTGCGAACAGATAGGGCAGGCAAGCATCAGGCAAGCAACCTGATCAGGGTCTGGTAGTAGATTTCGGTCAGCACGTCGAGATCGCTGGCCAGAACCCGCTCGTTGACCTGGTGGATGGTCGCGTTGACCGGGCCCAGTTCAACCACTTGGGTACCCAGGGTCGCGATGAAGCGTCCGTCCGAGGTGCCGCCGCTGGTGGAGGCTTTGGTTTCGCGGCCGGTCACCTGTTTGATGCTCGACGACACCGCATCCAGCAGTGCGCCCGGCTCGGTCAGGAACGGCAGGCCGGACAGCGCCCAATCGATGTGCCAGTCCAGGCCGTGCTTGTCGAGGATGTCTGCGACACGCTTTTGCAGCCCTTCAACAGTGGACTCGGTGGAGAACCGGAAGTTGAACACCGCCACCAGATCGCCGGGAATCACGTTGGTGGCGCCGGTGCCGGAGTTCAGGTTGGAGATCTGGAAGCTGGTTGGCGGGAAGAAGGCGTTGCCGTTATCCCAATGCTCGGCGGCCAGTTCGGTCAGTGCGGGCACGGCCAGGTGAATCGGGTTTTTGGCCAGATGCGGGTAGGCCACATGACCCTGTACCCCGCGCACGGTGAGTTTGGCGCCCAGGGAGCCGCGACGGCCGTTTTTAACCACGTCGCCCACCAGAGTGGTGCTCGACGGCTCACCGACGATGCACCAGTCCAGACGCTCATTGCGGGCCTTGAAACGCTCGATCACGGCCTTGGTGCCGTGATGGGCCGGGCCTTCTTCGTCACTGGTGATCAGAAACGCCACCGAACCCTTGTGGTCCGGGTAGTCGGCGACGAAGCGTTCGGCGGCAACCAGCATGGAAGCAAGACTGCCTTTCATGTCGGCAGCGCCACGGCCGCAGAGCATGCCGTGCTCGTCGATCAAGGCGTCGAATGGGTCGTTTTGCCAGGCCTGCACCGGGCCGGTGGGCACCACATCGGTATGGCCAGCGAAGCACAGCACCGGGCCTTCGTTTTTACCGTGGGTGGCCCAGAAGTTGTCTACGTCTTCGATGCGCATGGGTTCCAGCTTGAAGCCGGCATCACCCAGGCGCTGCATCATCAGCTTCTGGCAATCGGCATCGATCGGGGTCACTGAAGGGCGACGGATCAAATCGCAGGCAAGTTGCAGGGTCGGCGAAAGGTCGGCGTGGGCCGTCATGGGGTGGACTCCGAAGCTGAGCGTGGCAGGGCACAAAAGGGCGGTTATCTTAAAGCAAAACGGCGACCAGAGGCCGCCGTTTAGTGGTTGCAGTCAATTTATACGGCCGGGTGCTCTTCTGGCGCTTCCACCGGTTTGGGCAGTGAAGACAAGAAGGCCATGATCAGCGCCGCCAGATACGGCAGCGACTGCACCAGCAGCATGACCACCCAGAAACGCATGTCGTTGCTCGGCAGGCCCTGGACCAGGAAGATCCCCAGTGCCGCGCCCCAGAGCAGCAGCATGATGAACACCTCTTCACGGGCTTCCGAGATGGCGACCCAGAATCCGTGATTGTCGGCGTTTTTCGGGGTGCGGAAGAACGGAATGCTGGTGGTGAAAAATCCGTACAGCACCGCTTTGGCGATGGTATGGGACAGGGCCAGACCTGCCAGGGCCGCGGCAAACGCGTCCTTGAGGTTGACCCCCACGGCGCGGCGGTACAGGAAGATGATCTTGCCTACCTTGAACACAAACAGGGCCAATGGCGGGATGGCGAAAATCAGCAGCGGCGGATCAACCCGCGTCGGCACAATGATCATCGCCGCCGACCACAGCAGGGCGCCCACGGTGAAGAAGATGTTCATGCCGTCGGCTACCCACGGCAACCAGCCCGCGAGGAAGTGATAACGCTGGCCACGGGTCAATTGCGTATCTTTGCCGCGCAGCAGGCTGGAGGCGTGACGCTTGATAATCTGAATCGCACCGTAGGCCCAGCGGAAGCGCTGTTTCTTGAAGTCGATAAAGGTGTCGGGCATCAGCCCTTTGCCGTAGCTATTGTGGGAATAGGCAGCGGAATAGCCTTTTTCGAACACGCGCAGACCCAATTCGGCATCTTCACAGATACACCAGTCTGCCCAGCCAAGCTCCTCGAGCACGGAACGCCGGGTCATGGTCATGGTGCCGTGCTGAATGATCGCGTCGCGGTCATTGCGGGTGACCATGCCGATATGGAAGAAGCCCTTGTACTCCGAGTAGCAGAGCTTCTTGAAGGTGCTTTCGTTCTGATCACGGTAGTCCTGGGGCGACTGCACGATGGCGATTTTCGGATCGGCAAAGTGCGGCACCATGTGCTTGAGCCAGTTGCGATCGACACAGTAATCGGAGTCGATCACGGCAATCACTTCGGCATCCGGCGCGGTGTGCGGGATCAGATAGTTCAGCGCGCCGCCCTTGAAGCCGGCCAGAGGGGCAACATGGAAGAACTTGAAGCGCGGGCCAAGGGTTGCACAGTAGTCGCGCACCGGCTCCCAGACCGCCGGATCCTTGGTGTTGTTGTCGATAATCAACACTTCGAAGTCCGGGTAGTCGAGGTTCGCCAGTGCATCGAGGGTCTGTTTGACCATCTCTGGCGGCTCGTTGTAGCACGGCACGTGGATCGACACTTTTGGCCGGTAGGCGTCCTCGTGTTCAACCGGCAGAAACTCGCGCCGCCGCTTGCGAATCCATACGGCCTCGGCCAGTTCATGGGCCTCGGTCAGCAGTACGATAAACACCCCGAACGCACCGAGTCCGAGCAGGATGCCTACGGTCAGACTGAACCAGGTGCTGTATTGCTGGCTGTAGTCGTAACCGATCCACACCAGCACCGACCCGCACAGGAACGCGGTGAAGGTCAGGAAAGTGCGGCCACGCTGACGCAGGGCGGAACCGTCGATCAGCAGCAAGGCCAGCGACAGCAGGCCCATGACCACTGAGCCAATGGCCAGTACCCGCCACTGCGGGATAGCCACTACCGGGCCTTCAAAGTTGAATTTTTGCTGGCGCGCGGCGTTGTACACGCCCCAGTACGCGCCCACCGAGCCTTCGTCACTGGCTTTCCAGGGTTGGTCGAAGGCTTCGATCACAAAGTAGTTGTAGCCGCGACGGTTAAGCGTATTGACCAGTGTGCGCAGGTAAATGGCCTGGTCAGCCGGGGTCGCATCGGCGCCACCGCGCATGCGGCCGTTGCTCGGCCAGCCAACCTCCGAGAGCAGCAGCGGTTTTTTCGGGAACATTTTTTTCAGGTCGCGGGCACGGTCCAGGACGAACTCGCCGGCCTTGTCCACGGGGATAAATTCCCAGTACGGCAAAATGTGCGCAGCGATCAGGTCAACGTGCTTGGCCAGTTGCGGGTATTTCTCCCAGATATGCCACTGCTCGGAGGTGGTGACCGGCACCTTGACGGCTGCCCGCACCCGGTCCAGCAACACGATCAAGTCTTCCGGGGTGATCTCTTCACGGAACAGGGCTTCGTTACCCACCACAACCCGCACTACGCTGCGCGAGTTATTGGCCAGTTCGATGGCTTTCTGGATTTCGCGCTCATTGCGCTCAAGGTCCGGACTGATCCAGATTCCGATGGTGACCCGCAAGCCGAACTCTTCCGCCAGCTTGGGAATATCGCCCAGGGTGCCGTCGACCGAGTAAGTCCGGATGTTGTCGGTCAGCTTGCTGATGATTTCCAGATCGCGACGCATTTCGTCGTCGGTCGGGTACTGGTCTTTCTGCGGGTACTGGCCTTGCTGAAACGGCGAGTAGGAAAAGCCCGAGATTTGCTCGGGCCAGTTAGGCGCAGAAACCGGGCGATTGATCAGCGCCCAGAAGCCGGTGAACAGGGCGGCGATGGCCAGCACCACCACCAGGTTGAGTCCAAATTTACGCGATGACATAACTATTTCGGGTTCCAAAGGGAGTGGAACGAAGATCGTTCGGCAGTTACCAAGCGGCGCGCATCCTACACCGCGCTCTGACCTACCGTACAGCGCACGGAATCAGGTCCGGCGTTTGGCAGCGGCGGCGGATTTAAGTTCTTGCATTATTATTTGCAGCTCTTGCCTCGTTGTACCTCCAGGTATTAAAGCAGGCTTGGTCGCGCAGCCTCCAGGAAAGATACAAAACCCCGGGTCATGCCCCTATAATGCGCGCCGGTTTCAGGGTGATGGTCATGAGTACAGAAGATCCACGGTTTGCCGGTGTAGCCCGGTTATATGGCATAGAAGGCCTGGAGCGGCTGCGCGCGGCCCATGTAGCAATCGTCGGTGTGGGCGGTGTCGGGTCGTGGGCGGCAGAAGCCATTGCCCGTTGTGGCGTAGGTGAAATCTCGCTGTTTGATCTGGATGACGTGTGCGTCAGCAACAGCAATCGCCAGTTACACGCCTTGAGCACGACCATTGGTCGAGACAAGGTGGAAGTGATGGCCGAGCGTCTGCGTCAGATCAATCCTGACTGCAAGGTGCATGCAGTGGCTGACTTCGTGACTCGCGAAACCATGGCCGAATACATCACCCCCGATATCGATTGCGTGATTGACTGTATCGATAGCGTGAATGCCAAGGCAGCGCTGATTGCCTGGTGCAAGCGGCGCAAGATCCAGATTATCACTACTGGTGGTGCGGGGGGGCAGATTGACCCGACGCTGATCCAGGTCTGCGATTTGAACCGCACCTTCAATGATCCGCTGGCTTCAAAAGTGCGTTCGACCTTGCGCCGCGATTATGGCTTCTCGCGCACCATGACCCGTCATTACAGCGTGCCTTGCGTATTTTCCACCGAGCAGCTGCGCTATCCGAAGCCTGACGGCAGTATTTGCCTGCAGAAAAGCTTTGTGGGTGACGGGGTCAAGCTTGATTGCGCCGGTGGATTTGGCGCGGTGATGATGGTGACAGCCACTTTTGGCATGGTCGCGGCCACCAAGGCCGTGGACAAGATCGTGGCGGGCGTGCGGCGGCCCTCGGAGCGGGTGAAGCCTGCCTGATCGGCCCCGTTAATCGTCCCGATGCCATCGCTGGCAAGCCAGCTCCCACACTGTTTTTGTAGGCGCTAATACCCCGTGGGAGCTGGCTTGCCAGCGATGGGGGGTTAGCCTGCCAGCTCTCATACTGTTTTTGTAGGCGCTAATGCCCTGTGGGAGCTGGCTTGCCAGCGATGGGGTTTAGCCTGCTAGCTCGCGCATCCGCTGCAATACGGCATTCAGCCCATTACTGCGCGACGGTGACAGCTGCCGGCTCAAGCCCAGCTGGTTGAACCACTCGGGCAAATCCACCTGTTGCAGCTGTTCGCCGGACAAGCCATTGACCCGTGCCAGCAATAGGGCGACCAGCCCGCGGATCAATCGTGCATCGCTACTGGCTGCAAACTGCCAGTGACCGTCGCGCAGCTCACCCAGCAACCACACCTGACTTTCGCAGCCATGCACGCGGTTGGCTTCGTTTTTGTCTGCCAGGTCAAGCTCGGGCAGGCGTTGCCCCCATTGCATCAGCAAGCGCGCGCGTTGTTCCCAGCCTGTGCAGTGTTCAAAACTGTCGAGGGCGGCCTGTGCATCGGCGGGCAGGGTCATTGCAGCAACTCCAGCGCCTGGTCCAGCGCCTCGAAAAAACGCTGTAAATCGTCGGAGTCGTTGTACAGCGCCAGCGACACGCGGATAGCTCCGGCCAGACCGAAGCTTTTGAGCAGCGGCATGGCACAGTGATGACCGGCCCGCACAGCGATGCCTTGCTCAGTCAGCAGATGTGCCAGGTCGGCATTGTGCACGCCATCAACCACAAAGCTCACCAGCGCCAGCTGTGGCGAACCCAGCAGGCGAACCCCCTGGCGTTGCGTCAAGCCGTCGATCAGCAGGCTGTGCAATGCGGCTTCGTGGGCTTCGACGGCTGCTTGATCCAGAGTGGACAGATAGCTGAGGGTTGCGCCCAGACCGATCACGCTGGCAATCGGCGGAGTACCGGCTTCAAAGCCCAGCGGTGCCGGGCGAAAGGTTGCGCTCTGGTAGTCAGCGTCTTGCACCATCTCGCCACCGAACTGCCAGTGCTGCAGGTGGGCCAGCGCGGCGTGGCGGCCAAACAGCACGCCCAGCCCGTCCGGGCCGTACAGTTTGTGGCTGGAGAAGACGTAAAAGTCGCAGCCCAGGGCGTTCACGTCATGCCGGCCATGGACGATGCCCTGGGCGCCATCAACCACGGTCAGCGCATTTTGCGCTTTAGCCAGAGCCAGCAGCTCAGGTAACGGCTGCCATACACCGAGCACATTGGATAACTGGCTGACGGCCAGCAGGCGGGTGCGGGGGGTGATCAGGCGGGCGGCGGCATCGAGGTCGATCACGCCGTCGGCATCCAGCGGCAGTACCACCAGAGTCAGTTTTTTACGCTTGGCAAGCTGTTGCCACGGCAGCAGGTTGGCATGGTGTTCCAGGGCGCTGATAACGATCTCGTCGCCCTGGGTAAATTGGTGTTCCAGCCCATAGGCCAGAAGGTTCAGCGCCGAGGTGGCGCCGTGGGTGAAAACAATTTGCCCGCAGTCGCTGGCGTTGAGCCATTGCGTCACTTTCTGACGGGTGTTTTCAAACGCCTGGGTCGCATGGGCGCCCGGCAGATGCTGGGCGCGGTGCACATTGGCTGCGCCATTGGCGTAGTAATGCTGCAGTGCGTCGAGCAGGGCCTGGGGTTTTTGTGTGGTTGCAGCGTTGTCCAGATAGGTCTGGTCCTGACGTTGCATGGCGGCGATGGCAGGGAAGTCAGCGCGCCAGGGGGAAGGCAAAAGCATGGTGTTCAGGGCTCTGTTGACGGGACCAGAGGCTGGCCCCGTCAGTGGCAGACAGACGCTTAGTTGTGAGCGTGCAGTGCTTCGTTCAGCTCGATGGCCGACTTGTGGGTTTTGCATTCCACAGCGCCGGTTTCCGAGTTGCGGCGGAACAACAGGTCTGGCTGGCCGGCCAGGTCACGGGCCTTGACCACTTTGACCAGCTGGTTGTTCTCGTCCAGCAGCGCGACCTTGGTGCCGGCGGTTACATATAGGCCGGACTCAACGGTGTTGCGGTCGCCCAGCGGGATACCGATACCGGCGTTGGCGCCGATCAGGCAGCCTTCGCCAACCTTGATCACGATGTTGCCGCCGCCCGACAGGGTGCCCATGGTGGAGCAGCCGCCGCCCAGGTCCGAGCCCTTGCCGACGAATACGCCCGCCGAGACGCGGCCTTCGATCATGCCCGGGCCTTCGGTGCCTGCGTTGAAGTTGACGAAACCTTCGTGCATCACGGTGGTGCCTTCGCCGATGTAGGCGCCCAGACGGATCCGCGCGCTGTCAGCGATACGCACGCCGGCCGGAACCACGTAGTCGGTCATTTTCGGGAACTTGTCGACCGAGAACACTTCCAGCAACTCGCCACGCAGGCGGGCTTCGAGCTGACGCTCGGCCAGTTCGCCCAGGTCGATGGCACCCTGGCTGGTCCATGCCACGTTCGGCAGCAGCGGGAACACGCCAGCCAGGCTCAGGCCGTGGGGCTTGACCAGGCGATGGGACAGCAGGTGCAGCTTGAGGTAGGCCTCGGGGGTGGAGGTCAGGGCTGCATCTTCGGCCAGCAGGGTGGCGACCAGCGGCTTGTGGCTTTCAGCCAGACGGGTCAGCAGGGCGGCCTGGGCGGTGTCGATCGGTTTGGCGATTTCGGCCATTTGTGCAGCTTGCGCGGTGCTGAAGGTGATTGCTTGGTTGCCGCCGGTGTAGCCCAGGATCGGGGCGATGGCTGCGATCAGCTCGGCCGACGGGTTAAGCAACGGTTGGGCGTAAAACACTTCCAGCCATGCGCCTTGACGATTCTGGGTACCAACACCAAAGGCCGCGCTGAATAGGGTAGTAGACATGCAATTACCTCTTGAACATAAATAAATGGGCGGGCTTTAAAGAAGGGCCGCCGCATAAAGATCTGGCTTGAAGCCAATCAGGGTTTTGTCTCCGAGATCGAGCACCGGGCGCTTGATCATCGAGGGTTGGGCAAGCATCAGTTCAATGGCTTTCGCCTGGTCGAGATCGGCTTTGCGTTCGTCGTCGAGTTTGCGAAAGGTTGTACCGGCGCGATTGAGTACCACTTGCCAGCCGTGCTCGTTGCACCATTGGGTCAGGTGCTCGCGGTCAATACCGCTGGCTTTGTAATCGTGGAAGTCGTAGCGCACCGCATGCTCATCCAGCCAGGTGCGAGCCTTCTTCATGGTGTCGCAGGCCTTGATGCCGAAAAGGTGCAACGTCTTGTTCGAATCGGTCACTGGATTGCCCCTCCTTTGAATACGCCGGGAAATGATCGGTGGCGGATTATGCCATGAGCAGCGGCCTTGGGCTCGGCCGGGTGCAAGCTTGGCATGTACGTGTGACAGGTCGTCGCATTGCGACTTTTGTTCAGCGGTCAGAGCCCGGGCTTAAAGGCTACTATGGTACGCAATGGGGAAATTGTTGCCTCATATGTTTTAAGGCTTATTGTTCGGGAATCCTGTTGATATGCAAACTGCCTATACCGTCCTCATCTTGCTGATGCTGGTGGGCGTCTCGCGTTTATTGGGGCGCGTGATTCCGCTGCCTCTGCCCCTGGTGCAGATTGCTGCCGGTGCAGTGCTGGCGTGGCCAACCCTGGGCTTGCACGTGGCGCTGAACCCCGAGTTATTCCTCTTTTTGTTTTTGCCGCCGTTGTTGTTCTCGGACGGTTGGCGCATGCCAAAGCGCGAATTCTGGCGCCTGCGGGGGCCCATTCTGACGCTGGCCGTCGGCTTGGTGCTGTTCACTGTCGTGGGGGCCGGCTACTTCATTCATTGGCTATTACCGAGCATTCCTCTACCCGTTGCGTTTGCCCTGGCCGCCGTACTGTCGCCGACGGATGCGGTGGCGGTATCGGCCATTGCCCAAAACCGGCTGCCGGCACCCCTGATGCATATGTTGCAGGGCGAGGCGTTGATGAATGACGCGACCGGCCTGGTGACCTTCAAGTTCGCCCTGGCGGCAGCCATCACCGGGGTATTTTCCCTGGCCAATGCCAGCGTGACTTTTTTGCTGGTGGCTTGTGGCGGCCTGGCGATAGGTGTGGCATTGAGCTGGGTTGTAGGGCGCATGCGCTCGTGGATGATCACGCGGGGCTGGGATGATCCGGCCACGCACGTGGTGTTCATGCTTCTGCTGCCGTTTGCCGCTTATGTACTGGCCGAGCGTCTGGGGGCTTCGGGTATTTTGTCGGCGGTAGCGGCGGGGATGATGCAGAGCTGGCTGGATTTGTTGCCGCGGCAAACCAGTACCCGGTTACTGAACCGCAGCGTGTGGTCGCTGCTGGAATTTGCCTTCAATGGCCTGATTTTCTTGCTGTTGGGCCTGCAGTTGCCGGACATCATCAAAGCCGTCGTCAGACTGGAGCCCACACTGTGGCCGACCCTGATGTATCGCTGCCTGGATGTAGTGGTGATCTTTCTGGTGCTGTTGGCGTTGCGTTTTATCTGGGTGCAGAGCATCTGGCGCTTGTCCGGCCTGTTGCGCCGCTGGCGCGGCAAGGGCGAGTTGACCATGGTGCCGACTGCACGTTCCTGCTGGTTGCTGACGGTGGGCGGGGTGCGTGGGGCCGTGACGCTGGCGGGCGTGATGTCGGTGCCGCTGTTGATCAGCGAAGGCCTGGATTTTCCGGAGCGCGAACTGTTGATCTTCATTGCCGCCGGGGTGATTTTGCTGTCGTTGATCGTGGCCTGCATTGCCTTGCCCCTGTTGTTGCGCGGTATCCCCAAGAGTCAGGACGATGCCATGCGGGCTGAAGTGCGCGAAGCGTGGCGGCGCACGGCGGAAGCGGCGATTCATGCGCTGGAGGCTGAAGAGGTGGTCGAGCCCGAGAAGCAGGATGCTGCGCTGGCGGCATTGGCGGCTGAATTGAAGGCGCGGATCATGTCCGAGTACCGGCATCAGCTTGAGGTGTTCAATGACTCGGCGGAAGCTCAGGCGCTGGCGTCGCAGATGGACCATCTGGAAAGCCGTTTGCGGCTCAAGGCGCTCAGGGCGCAGCGGCTGGAGCTGTACAGCTTGCGTCGCCACCATGAAATCGGTGATGACGTACTCAGTGAAGTCCTGCGGGATCTGGACTTGAGCGAGGCCAACCTGGGAACCGTGAAGTAGCCCGACATCTGCAGCAGCGAGCTCGCCTCATGATCTTTAAAGATCGCGGGGCAAGTTCGCTGCTGCAGGTCTGGAGGTTATCTGCGGCGCAGAATGAACTCGCGAATCCGTTCTGCGGCTTCTACGCATTCTGCCAGCGGCGCTACCAGTGCCATGCGCACGCGGCCGGCGCCGGGGTTGAAGCCGTCGACTTCGCGGGACAGGTACGAGCCCGGGACCACAGTCACCTGTTCTTCGGCGAACAGGTCGCGGCAAAAGTCTGCGTCATCCCCTTCAACTTTGGGCCACAGGTAAAAGCCGCCGTCCGGGCGCTGTACGTCGAGGACCGGGCCCAGGATTTCCAGCACCGCATCGAACTTCTCGCGATACAGGTCGCGGTTGGTGCGCACGTGGGCTTCGTCGTTCCAGGCCGCAATGCTGGCCAGCTGGGTTTGAACCGGCATGGCGCAGCCGTGGTAGGTGCGATACAGCAGAAATGCCTTGAGGATCTCGGCGTCACCGGCCACGAAACCCGAGCGCAGGCCCGGCAGGTTGGAGCGCTTGGACAGGCTGTGGAATACCACGCAGCGTTTGAAATCTTCACGACCCAGGTCTACGCAGGCGCTCAGCAGGCCGACGGGCGGTGTCTGCTCGTCGAAGTACAGTTCGCTGTAGCACTCGTCGGCGGCAATCACGAAGTCATGTTTGTCAGCCAGGGCGATCAGTTTTTTCAGGGTGTCGAGGGGGATCAGCGCGCCCGTCGGGTTGCCCGGTGAGCACAGGAACAGGATCTGGCAGTTGTCCCAGGTCTCGGCCGCTACGGCGTCGAAGTCCGGGTTGAAGCCATGCTCTGCCAGGCACGGCAGGTAGTGCGGTTTGGCGCCGGCGAGGAACGCCGCGCCTTCGTAGATCTGGTAGAACGGGTTCGGACTGATCACCAGCGCGTCGTCGCCACGGTTGACCACGGTCTGGGTGAAGGCAAACAGCGCTTCACGGGTACCGTTGACCGGCAGGATGTTGCGCGCCGGGTCGAGCCAGCCTTTTGGCACCTGGAAACGTCGCTCGGCCCAGCCGCCAATGGCTTCGCGCAGGGCCGGGATGCCGAGGGTGGTCGGGTAGACCGCCATCTGGTCCAGGTTGTCGGCAAGGGCCTTGGCCACGAAATCCGGCGAGCGGTGTTTGGGTTCGCCAATGGACAACGCAATCGGGCGTTTGTCGGTGTTGGGCTGCACGCTGCCAAGCAGGGCGCGCAGTTTTTCGAACGGATAAGGCTGAAGCTGGTTTAGAGCGTTGTTCATTGGATGCGGGTCTCGCTCGGCGGCGCTTAAATGCTCAGGCGCCACGGTTCAGGGGTTGAGTCTTTGTCGACGGTCAGCTGTTTAACGATGGCTTCCTGCAAACGCATGCACAGCTGCGGATCGGACAGCGGCTGATTGTTTTCGTCAGTAACGAAAAACACGTCTTCGACGCGCTCGCCCAAAGTGGCAATCTTGGCGTTCTGCAACGACAGGTCGAACTCCAGAAAAATCATCCCGATACGGGCCAGCAGGCCGGGCCGGTCGGGTGCGCTGAGTTCCAGTACGGTCACCGGGCGCTGCGCGTCATTGTGAATCGTCACCTGGGGCGGGAAAGCAAAATGCTTGAGCTGGCGGGGAACCCGGCGCTGGATGATGTTGGGGTAGTCATCGGGGTTGCGCAGCGCTTCAGTCAGGCCCTTGCGGATTCTCTCGACGCGGGCCGGGTTATTGCCGATCGTTTCGCCGTCGTTGTCGAGCACGATGTAGGTATCGAGGGTGAACTTGCTGCTGGAGGTGATGATTCGCGCGTCATGGATGTTCAGGTTGAGCTGATCCATCGCGGCCACGGTTACGGCAAAGAAGTCATGCTGGTCGGGCGCGTAGATGAAAATCTGGGTGCCGCCTTCGAACTCGCGCTGGGTGGTTTCCTTGATCAGTACCAGCGGGCCGCCATCGGCCGGTTGTTGCAGGATGGCCTCGGTGTGCAGGGCCACATCGGCCGAGGTATGGCGCAGGAAGTAGTCGTCGCCAAGCTGGGACCAGAGTTGTTCCACGTCGTCCTGGTCGTTGCCGTTGCGCACCAATATGTCCAGCGCGGCACTCTGGGTCTGGCGGATCTGCTCTTCGCGATCAACCGGGTTTTCCAGGCCGCGACGCAGTGCGCGCTTGGTTTCGGTGTAAAGCTGGCGCAACAGGCTGGCGCGCCACGAGTTCCACAGGGTCGGGTTGGTGGCATTGATATCGGCCACGGTCAGGACGTACAGGTAGTCGAGACGGGTTTCGTCGCCCACGATCTGGGCGAAGTCATGGATGACCTGGGGGTCGGACAGATCCTTGCGCTGGGCGGTGGTCGACATCACCAGGTGATTTTGCACCAGCCACACGATCAGGCGTGTATCCCACTGCGGCAACTGGTGGCGGATGCAGAACGCCTCGGCATCTACCGCGCCAATCTCGGAGTGGTCGCCATGCCGGCCTTTGCCGATATCGTGATACAGGCCGGCCAGGTAAATCAGTTCGGGCTTGGGCAGCTTGGCCATCAGCTTGCTGGCCAGCGGGAATTTCTCTGACACCTGGGTGTACTGCAATTTACGCAGATGCTTGATCAGGTTCAGGGTGTGGGCATCGACGGTATAGATGTGGAACAGGTCGTGCTGCATTTGCCCGACGATAAAGCCGAATTCGGGCAGGTAGCGTCCGAGAATGCCGTAGCGGTTCATCCGGCGCAGGTTGCGATGGATGCCGATCTTGCACTTGAACAGCTCGATAAACAGGCTGGTGTTGCGGATGTCTTTACGGAAGTCGTCGTCGATCAGGTAGCGGTGTTCGCGCAACAGACGAATGGTATCGGCCCGCACGCCCTTGATCTCGGGGTGCTGGGCCATCAGCAGGAAAATTTCGAGCATGGCAAACGGCGTGCGTTTGAACACATGGTCGCTGGTGGCCTCGATGTAGCCATCGTGCAGCTGGAAGCGCGAGTTCAGCGGGGCAGGCGGCGCGGCGTCGTCGGGGGCCAGAATCACTTCTTCGAAGTGCTGGATGATCAGGTCGCTGAGCTGGGCGATGCTCATGACCACCCGGTAGTACTGCTGCATGAAGTTTTCGATGGTCTGTTTGGTATCTTCGCCGGTAAAGCCGAGCAACTCGGCGATGCTGCGTTGATGATCAAACAGCAGGCGGTCTTCAGCGCGGCCGGCGAGCATGTGCAGGGCGTAGCGGACTTTCCACAGGAACTCTTGCGAGGATGCCAGCAGGGCGTGCTCGCTCTCGACCAGGAAACCTTCACCCGCCAGGGCGCGCAGATTGAGGGTGCCGTACTGACGTCGGGCCACCCACAAAATGGTCTGGATATCGCGCAGGCCGCCCGGTGAGCCTTTGACGTTGGGCTCCAGGTTGTATTCCGTGTCGTTGTATTTGTGGTGACGAGCTTTCTGCTCGGCACGCTTGGCCAGAAAGAAATCCTTGCTGGGCCACATGTGGGCGGTACTGGTGACGTCCAGCATGCGCTGGCGCAGGCGCTCAGGGCCGGCCACGGTACGGCTTTCCATCAGGTTGGTGATGATGGTCAGGTCGGCACGGGCCTGCTCGGCGCATTCGTCCACCGAGCGCACGCTCTGGCCAACTTCGAGACCGATGTCCCAGAGCAGGGTCAGAAAGCGTTCGATGGAGTCGCGGAAAATTTCGTGATCGGCGTTGTCCAGCAGGATCAGCAAATCGATGTCGGAGTAGGGGTGCAGTTCGCCACGGCCGTAGCCGCCGACGGCAACCAGGGCGATATCGGCCTGGTTGCTCCAGCTGAACTGATCCCACGCCTGTTGCAGGATATTGTCGACGAACCAGGCGCGATCTTCGATCAGGCGTCGAATATCGCGGCCACTGCGAAAGCGTTCGTCCAGAGCCTCTCGCGCCTGGCGGATGGCCTTTTTGAAAGCGGCAATGGGGCTTGCCTTCAACGCCAGTTCGGCCTGGAACTGGCCGCGGTCAAAAAGTTCGGGATCCACCTGCGGCATCGATTGGCTTTCCTATCGCTGTAAGGCTTTTATATAGGGAGAATCTATATAGAGACTGCTTGAGGTATCAGGCCGAAACGCGAGGGATGGTGTCATCGCTGCGCAGGGTGAAGATCTCGTAGCCCGTCTCGGTCACCAGCAGGGTGTGTTCCCACTGCGCTGACAGCTTGCGGTCCTTGGTGATTGCGGTCCAGCCATCACCCAGAACCTTGGTATCGGCTTTGCCCTGGTTGATCATCGGCTCGATGGTGAAGGTCATGCCTGCTTTGAGTTCCATGCCGGTGCCGGCGCGACCGTAGTGCAGGATTTGCGGCTCTTCGTGGAAGACCTTGCCAATGCCGTGACCGCAGAACTCGCGAACTACCGAGAAGCCGTTCTTTTCAGCGTGCTTCTGGATCACTTCGCCGATGTCGCCCAGGCGGCAGCCCGGTTTGACGATTTCAATGGCCTTGTACATGCATTCCTGGGTCACTTGCGACAGGCGCTCGGCCCAGACCGGTACCTTGCCGACGTGGAACATGCGGCTGGTATCGCCGTGGTAACCGTCCTTGATGACGGTAACGTCGATATTCAGGGTGTCACCGTCTTTCAGCACCTTGTCGCCCGGGATGCCGTGGCACACCACATGGTTGATCGAGGTGCAGATGGACTTTGGAAAGCCTTTGTAGTTGAGCGGAGCGGGGATGGCCTGCTGCACGTTGACAATATAGTCATGGCAGATGCGGTCCAGCTCTTCGGTGGTAACGCCGGGCTTGACGTGCTCGGCAATCATTTCCAGGACTTCGGCGGCCAGTTTGCCGGCGATACGCATTTTTGCGATGTCCTCGGGGGTTTTGAGGGTGACGGTCATTCGGGCTCTCTTCGCGCGTTGGCGCTCATCATCAGGATTGCGGGGGTGCTTTGCTGCTGCACACCGCCATAAAAATGCGATTCTAACAGACGGTCGGCGATAATCATGGGCCTCTCGCCATCGCTTCTCTTAATAGAATGGGGCATTCTGGCTCTATTCCAGACCCTGCGCAAAAGGGCGAGGAAGAAAGTCTGATTCCGTGTTTCGTTTTTTGCGCATCTTGTGGTATAAAATGCGCCGCTTTCCGGGTATAGCCCGCTAAGCACAAACCCACACACGTATCGACACGATGACCTGGGTGCCTTCAGCTCGAAGCTGCTGGTTGGTCGTTGGGATACGTGGAGGCCTAACCCGACTTACTAAGGAACTACCATGTCCCAAGTCAACATGCGCGATATGCTGAAGGCCGGTGTGCACTTCGGTCACCAAACCCGTTACTGGAACCCGAAGATGGGTAAATACATCTTTGGCGCGCGTAACAAGATCCACATCATCAACCTTGAAAAAACCCTGCCAATGTTCAACGAAGCTTTGACTTTCGTAGAGCGTCTGGCCCAGGGCAAAAACAAGATTCTGTTCGTCGGCACCAAGCGTTCCGCTGGCAAGATCGTTGCTGAAGAAGCAACCCGTTGCGGTTCGCCGTACGTTGATCACCGCTGGTTGGGCGGCATGCTCACCAACTTCAAAACCATCCGTGCTTCCATCAAGCGTCTGCGTGACCTTGAAATCCAGGCCGAAGACGGTACTTTCGCCAAGCTGACCAAGAAAGAGGCGCTGATGCGCACTCGCGATCTGGAAAAGCTGGATCGTAGCCTGGGTGGTATCAAGGACATGGGCGGTCTGCCAGACGCACTGTTCGTTATCGACGTTGATCACGAGCGTATCGCGATCACCGAAGCTAACAAGTTGGGTATCCCGGTTATCGGCGTTGTCGATACCAACAGCAGCCCAGAAGGTGTTGACTACATCATCCCGGGTAACGATGACGCAATCCGCGCTATCCAGCTGTACATGGGTGCGATGGCTGATGCTGTGATCAAAGGCCGTAACCACGTTGCTGGCGGCACCGACGTTTTCGTCGAAGAAGCTCCGGCTGCAGCGGTAGTTGAAGGCTGAGTAATTAACGCCTAGCGTTTACTCAGTACGCAAAAAGGGGGCTTGGCCCCCTTTTTGCCACCTCGAAATCCATTTGTTGGAAGTTGCCCTGGCGTTGCTGTATCAGATTGCGGCTGGCAGGGTTGTATCGAGGCATGCTTCACACGAATTGAACGCCCGTTCGGTCGGGTGGAATGGTTGAAAACCTATCCAAGAGGAATTTTGAAATGGCAGAGATTACTGCAGCGTTGGTTAAAGAACTGCGTGAGCGTACCGGCGAAGGCATGATGGATTGCAAGAAAGCCTTGACCAAGGCTGGCGGCGACATCGAAAAAGCCATTGATGACATGCGTGCTTCGGGCGCCATCAAGGCTGCCAAAAAAGCAGGCAACGTTGCTGCTGAAGGCGCTATCGCAGTTAAAGTTGCTGAAGATGGCAAATCTGCCGTTATTCTTGAAGTTAACTCGCAAACCGACTTCCTGGCTCTGCAAGACGACTTCAAAAAATTCGTTGCTGACAGCGTAGAAAAAGCTTTCGCTGAGAAGCTGACCGACGCAGCTCCGCTGATCGCTTCGCAAGAAGCTGATCGTCTGGTTCTGGTTGGTAAAGTAGGCGAGAACGTAAACATCCGTCGCCTGGCCCGCATCGAAGGCGACGTTGTTGATGCTTACCTGCACGGCAACAAGATCGGTGTTGTAGTAGCTCTGAAAGGCGGCAACGCCGAGCTGGCACGTGACATCGCCATGCACGTAGCTGCAAGCAACCCTGAGTTCCTGCTGCCATCGCAAGTTTCCGCTGACGCTATCGAACGCGAAAAAACCGTGTTCATGAGCCTCAACGAAGACAAGATCAAAGGCAAGCCAGCAGAAATCGTTGAAAAAATGGTTGCCGGTCGTATCAGCAAGTTCCTGGCTGAAGCCAGCCTGGTTGAACAAGCTTTCGTTAAGAACCCGGAAATCAAGGTCGGCGAACTGGCCAAGAAAGCCGGCGCTGAAATCGTTTCCTTCACCTACTTCAAAGTAGGCGACGGTATCGAGAAGCCAGTTGATGACTTCGCTGCTGAAGTTGCTGCACAAGTGGCTGCAAGCAAGCAATAAGACGGTTCTAAACTGTCGACCCGAAGAGGCTGCCCGCTCACGCGCGCAGCCTCTTTTCAAATGGGTGGGGATTTTCCCTTCCCGGCGGAACCGGTTTACAAAATAGTGTTCCGATGGTGCTGCTGTGCAGTGCCAGCTAGAGTAAGCGCGGGCTGTAAACAGCCTCGCACAGATTTTTTATAAAACGCGGCAGGAGAGATTCGCAATGGCTCAGCAGGGCAGTGGTTATCAAGCTCGCTATAAACGCATTCTACTCAAGCTAAGCGGCGAAGCCCTGATGGGCTCTGAAGAGTTCGGGATCGATCCCAAAGTTCTCGACCGCATGGCGCTGGAAGTCGGCCAGCTGGTTGGTATCGGTGTTCAGGTAGGGTTGGTGATTGGTGGTGGCAACCTGTTCCGTGGGGCTGCGCTGAGTGCTGCAGGTATGGATCGCGTTACAGGCGACCATATGGGCATGCTGGCAACCGTGATGAACGCCCTGGCCATGCGCGACGCGCTGGAACGTGCGAATATCTCCGCCATCGTAATGTCGGCCATTTCCATGGTGGGCGTGACTGATCATTACGATCGTCGCAAAGCCATGCGTCACCTGAACGCCAAGGATGTGGTGATTTTTGCTGCAGGTACTGGTAATCCATTCTTCACGACGGATTCGGCTGCCTGTTTGCGTGCCATTGAAATTGACGCTGATGTGGTGCTCAAGGCAACCAAGGTCGACGGCGTGTACACCGCAGATCCATTCAAAGACCCGCATGCCGAGAAGTTCGATCATCTGACTTACGATGAAGTACTGGATCGCAAGCTGGGCGTAATGGACCTGACGGCTATCTGCTTGTGCCGCGACCATAAAATGCCATTGCGTGTATTTAACATGAACAAGCCCGGCGCCCTGCTTAATATTGTCCATGGCGGCGCTGAAGGCACTCTGATCGAGGAAGGTCAACAATGATCAACGAAATCAAAAAAGACGCTCAAACGCGCATGCAGAAATCGCTGGAATCTCTGTCCCATGCATTTGGCCAGATCCGTACCGGCAAGGCTCACCCGAGCATTCTGGGTAGCGTGATGGTGCCTTACTACGGCTCGGATACTCCGATCAGCCAAGTGGCCAACATCACTGTCAAAGACTCCCGTACCCTGCAAGTCGTAGCGTTCGAGCGCAATATGCTCGGTGCGGTAGACAAGGCAATCCAGAGCGCCGGTCTGAACCTCAATCCGACCAACCTGGGCGAATTGCTGCTGATCTCCATGCCTGCCCTGACTGAAGAAACCCGCAAGGTGTTCGCCAAGCAGGCCCGTGACGCAGCTGAAGATGCCCGCATTGCTGTGCGTAATATTCGTCGCGATGCGTTGAGCCAGTTGAAAGATCTGGTCAAGGAAAAAGAAATCAGCGAAGACGAAGAGCGTCGTGCTGCTGATGATATTCAGAAGCTGACCGACAAGGCTGTAGCTGATATCGAAACTGCCACCAAGCAGAAAGAAGCTGACCTGATGGCCGTATAAGGGTCTGGGCGTTTTATGGAAATGACCAAGCAGGCTGAGCCGTCATCGGTGCCGCGACACGTCGCCATCATTATGGACGGTAATAATCGCTGGGCGAAAAAACGCTTTATGCCGGGTGTTGCCGGGCATAAAGCGGGAGTGGATGCGGTTCGCGCAGTGATTGAAGTGTGTGCCCAGGCCAAGGTCGAGGTACTGACGCTGTTCGCGTTCTCCAGTGAAAACTGGCAGCGCCCGGCAGCAGAAGTCAGTGCCTTGATGGACTTGTTCTTCCGGGCACTGCGTCGTGAGGCCAAGCGCCTCAATGAAAACAACATCAGTCTGCGGATCATTGGCGACCGCTCACGCTTTCATCCCGATTTGCAAATGGCGATGCGTGAAGCGGAAGCAATGACTGCGGGTTCTGAGCGCTTTGTGCTGCAGATCGCCGCTAACTACGGCGGTCAGTGGGACATCGCCCAGGCCGCTCAGCAGTTGGCGCGTCAGGTGCAGGCAGGGCATTTGCAGCCTGAAGACATCACCCCTGACGTGTTGCAAGCCTGTCTGGTAACGGGTGATCTGCCTTTGCCTGATCTGTGCATTCGCACCGGTGGCGAGCATCGCATCAGCAATTTTCTGCTGTGGCAGCTGGCCTATTCCGAGTTGTACTTCTCCGACCTGTTCTGGCCGGACTTCAAACACGAAGCCATGCGTCATGCATTGGCTGATTTCGCTTCTCGCCAGCGCCGCTTCGGTAAAACGAGCGAGCAGGTTGAGGCTGGAGCCCGGGTTTAATGCTTAAACAACGAATCATTACTGCTCTTATCTTGCTGCCAATTGCCCTGTGCGGTTTTTTCCTGCTTGAGGGGGCCGGCTTTGCGCTGTTTATTGGCCTGGTCGTGACCCTGGGGGCCTGGGAATGGGCACGCCTGGCGGGCTTTGAAGCTCAGCCGGCCCGCGTTGCCTTTGCTGCGGTTGTAGCCTTGCTGCTGTTTGGCCTGCACATATTCCCTGATCTGGCGCCATGGGTGCTGGGTGCTGCGGTTCTATGGTGGGCAGTGGCAACTTACCTGGTGCTGACCTTTCCGCAATCATCGGTGCACTGGTCAACGACTGCGACCAAACTGGTCATCGGCCTGTTGATTCTGTTGCCGGCCTGGCAGGGGCTGGTGCTGATCAAGGCGATGGCGCTGGGTAACTGGTTGATCATGGCAGTGATGGTTCTGGTGTGGGGTGCCGATATCGGCGCCTATTTCTCGGGGCGTAAATTCGGCAAGCGCAAGCTCGCACCGAAAGTCAGTCCGGGCAAAAGCTGGGAGGGTGTATTTGGCGGCTTGTTGCTGAGCTTGCTGATCACCGCTGCGGTCGGTGTGGTGCGTGGCTGGAGCGCCTCCGAGATGTTTGCCGCACTGGTCGGTGCTGGCGTGATCGTATTGATTTCGGTGGTGGGTGACCTCACCGAAAGCATGTTCAAACGCCAGTCCGGGATCAAGGACAGCAGTAACCTGCTGCCTGGCCATGGTGGTGTTCTGGACCGCATCGACAGTTTGACTGCGGCGATCCCGGTATTTGCTGTATTGCTGTGGATGGCGGCGTCATGAGCCGTCCACAACAGATTACTGTTCTGGGGGCTACGGGTTCGATTGGCCTGAGCACCCTGGATGTTGTTGCCCGTCACCCTGATCGCTATCAGGTGTTCGGTTTGAGCGGTTACAGCCGTCTCGCCGAGCTGCTGGCGTTATGCATTACCCACAAGCCAAAGGTTGTGGTCGTGCCGGATGATCGTGCGGCCAGCCAGTTGCTGGCCGGCCTGCGCTCGGCAGGGCTCGGTGTCGAGGTCCTGGTGGGTGAGGAAGGCCTGTGCCAGATTGCTTCGGCGCCCGAGGTTGACTCGGTCATGGCGGCGATTGTTGGTGCTGCGGGCTTGCGTCCGACACTGGCAGCGGTCAATGCAGGCAAAAAAATCCTGTTGGCGAATAAAGAAGCGTTGGTGATGACCGGCGACCTGTTTATGCAGGCTGTTCGCCGCAGTGGTTCGGTGCTGTTGCCCATTGATAGTGAGCACAACGCCATTTTCCAGTGCCTGCCGCAGGATTTCGCCCGAGGCCTGACTAATGTTGGCGTTCGCCGGATTCTGTTGACGGCGTCTGGCGGACCTTTTCGCCAGACCCCCCTGGCGGAGCTTGAGCACGTTACGCCGGATCAGGCCTGTGCCCATCCCAACTGGTCGATGGGGCGCAAGATTTCCGTAGACTCTGCCAGCATGATGAACAAGGGCCTGGAGTTGATCGAGGCTTGCTGGCTGTTTGACGCCAGACCGGACCAGGTCGAGGTGGTCATCCATCCGCAAAGCGTGATTCATTCGCTGGTCGATTATGTGGACGGTTCGGTGCTTGCCCAGCTGGGTAATCCGGATATGCGCACTCCGATTACCAATGCCCTGGCATGGCCTGAGCGCATTGATTCGGGGGTCGCGCCGCTGGATCTGTTTGCAGTTGCGCGTCTTGATTTCCAGCGCCCGGATGAGCAGCGCTTTCCCTGCTTGCGCCTGGCCCGTGAAGCGGCCATGGCGGGCAACAGTGCGCCGGCGATGCTGAATGCGGCGAACGAAGTAGCGGTTGCGGCCTTTCTTGATGGCCGAATCCGTTACCCGCAAATTGCCCGTATCATCGAAGACGTTTTGAACAGTGAGCCTGTGGTTGCAGTAGACGAGTTAGAGGCGGTCTTCGCCGCCGATACCAAGGCGCGAATGCGGGCTGAACAGTGGTTGAGTCGTAACGGCTGATAAGTGGTGCTTGCCGGAACCGGACAGGATCGCGGAGAAAGTAGATGAGTGCGCTATATATGATTGTTGGCACCCTGGTGGCATTGGGTGTGCTGGTCACTTTTCATGAATTCGGTCACTTTTGGGTGGCGCGCCGTTGCGGCGTCAAGGTTCTACGTTTCTCCGTGGGTTTCGGTACGCCTTTGCTGCGCTGGCATGACCGCAAGGGTACCGAGTTTGTCATTGCAGCCATCCCGTTGGGTGGCTACGTGAAAATGCTCGACGAGCGCGAAGGCGAGGTTCCCGCCGATCAGCTGGATCAGTCCTTCAATCGCAAGACCGTTGGTCAGCGCATAGCCATTGTCGCCGCCGGGCCGATCGCCAACTTCTTGTTGGCGATGGTGTTTTTCTGGGTGCTGGCAATGATGGGCAGCCAGCAGGTGCGGCCTGTAATCGGTGCCGTAGAAAGCGCCAGCCTGGCAGCTCAGGCCGGCCTTGTGGCCGGCCAGGAAATCGTTGCCATTGACGGCGAGCCGACCGTTGGCTGGTCGAACGTAAACCTGCAACTGGTCCGCCGTCTGGGCGAAAGCGGTTCTATCCAGATCGCAGTGCGCGGGCCGGGCTCGGATGTCGAGACTTCGCATCAGTTGATTCTGCATGACTGGCTCAAGTCTGCTGACGAGCCGGATCCGATCAAGTCGCTGGGTATTCGCCCGTGGCGCCCCGAGTTGCCGGCAGTGCTGGCAGAGCTTGACCCGAAAGGCCCGGCACAGGCTGCCGGACTTAAAATCGGTGACAAGCTGTTGGCCATCAACGATCAGGCCATCAACGACTGGCAGCAGGTGGTTGACTGGGTTCGCGTGCGGCCGGATTCCCGTGTTGTGTTGCATGTCGAGCGCGACGGGGTTGCGCTTGATGTCCCTGTTACCCTGGCGGCTCGCGGCGAAGGTAAGGCGGCAACCGGCTATCTGGGGGCGGGGGCCAAAGGTGTCGATTGGCCACCGGCAATGATTCGTGAGGTCAGTTACGGCCCGCTCGCCGCAATCGGGGAGGGTGCAAAGCGTACGTGGACCATGAGCGTATTGACTCTCGATTCGCTGAAGAAAATGTTGTTCGGTGAGCTCTCGGTAAAAAACTTGAGTGGACCGATAACCATTGCTAAAGTGGCGGGCGCTTCTGCCCAGTCGGGCGTCGTGGATTTCCTGAGTTTCCTGGCTTATCTGAGTATTAGCCTTGGGGTTCTGAATTTGTTGCCCATCCCTGTACTGGATGGGGGGCATTTATTGTTTTATCTGATCGAGTGGGCGCGTGGTCGTCCCTTGTCGGATCGGGTGCAGGGTTGGGGGATGCAGATCGGTATCAGTTTGGTGATCGGGGTGATGTTGCTTGCTCTGGTCAACGATCTGGGACGTCTGTAAACACTTCGCTGAATTGCGAATCTGCCGCATTTTGCGGCAGTTTGTTTATTGCCAGTTGGAATAAGAAAGGACTTCATGAAACGTCTGCTGCTAACTGCGGTTCTCGCCGTACTGATGATCGCCGAAGTTCACGCCGAGTCCTTCACTATCTCTGATATTCGTGTCAACGGGCTGCAGCGGGTTTCCGCCGGTAGCGTGTTTGGTGCGTTGCCTCTGAACGTGGGTGAAGTAGCGGATGACCGCCGTTTGGTGGAATCCACTCGTGCGTTGTTCAAAACCGGTTTCTTTCAGGATATCCAACTGGGTCGTGATGGCAATGTGCTTGTCATTACGGTTGTCGAACGTCCATCCGTCTCCAGCATCACCATCGACGGTAACAAGGCGATCTCCACTGATGACCTGATGAAAGGGCTCAAACAGTCGGGCCTGGCCGAAGGTGAAATCTTCCAGCGTGCAACCCTTGAGGGTGTACGCAACGAGCTGCAACGCCAGTATGTTGCTCAGGGCCGCTACTCGGCCACGGTTGACACCGAAGTGGTGCCCGAGCCGCGTAACCGCGTTGCCCTGAAGGTCAACATCAATGAAGGCACGGTTGCTGCTATCCAGCACATCAACGTGGTGGGCAACACCGTCTTCCCTGAAGAAGATCTGGTTGACCTCTTCGAACTGAAAACCACGAACTGGCTGTCGTTCTTCAAGAATGACGACAAGTATGCTCGTGAAAAACTGTCGGGTGACCTTGAGCGTCTGCGCTCTTACTACCTCGATCGCGGCTATATCAATATGGATATCGCTTCGACCCAGGTATCGATCACCCCCGACAAGAAGAACGTCTACATCACGGTCAACGTGAATGAAGGCGAAAAATACAATGTCGGCGAAGTGAAACTGAGCGGTGACCTCAAGGTTCCTGAAGATCAGATCAAATCGCTGTTGCTGGTTCAGCCAGGGCAGGTGTTCTCGCGCAAGCTGATGACCACTACCTCCGAACTGATTACCCGTCGTCTGGGTAACGAGGGCTACACCTTCGCCAACGTGAACGGTGTGCCTCAGCCAAACCCTGAAGATCACACGGTAGCCATCACTTTTGTGGTTGATCCGGGCAAGCGTGCTTACGTGAATCGCATCAACTACCGCGGCAACACCAAGTCTGAAGACGTGGTTCTGCGTCGCGAAATGCGCCAGATGGAAGGTGGCTGGGCTTCGACTTACCTGATCGACCAGTCCAAGGTTCGCCTTGAGCGTCTGGGCTTCTTCAAGGAAGTGAACGTTGAAACTCCGGCTGTGCCAGGCACTGACGACCAGGTTGACGTGAACTACGCCGTAGAAGAACAGGCTTCGGGTTCGATCACTGCCAGCGTCGGTTTTGCCCAGAGCGCCGGTTTGATCCTGGGTGGCTCGATCACGCAGAACAACTTCCTGGGTACGGGTAACAAGGTCAGCATTGGCCTGACCCGCAGCGAATACCAGAGCCGCTACAACTTCAGCTACGTTGATCCGTACTGGACTGCAGATGGCGTAAGCCTGGGCTACAACGTGTTCTACCGCACCACTGACTACAAAGATCTGGACGTTGATGTTGCCAACTACTCCGTTGACAGCCTGGGTGCAGGCGTCAGCATGGGCTACCCGATCAGCGACACCTCGCGTCTGACCTATGGTCTGACCGTGCAGCAGGATGAAATCAGTACCGGTCAGTACACCGTTGACGAGATTTTCGACTTCGTAAACCGTGAAGGCACCAAGTACCTCAACTTCAAGGCATCGGTCGGCTGGTCTGAATCGACCCTGAACAAAGGTGTACTGCCAACACGCGGCAGCTCGCAGAGCCTGGTGCTTGAAAGCACGATTCCTGGCAGCGACCTGCAGTTCTACAAGCTGGACTACCGTGCCCAGCTGTTCCAGCCGTTGACCGACACCTACACCATGCGTCTGCACACTGAGCTGGGCTATGGCGACGGTTACGGCTCGACTGAAGGCCTGCCGTTCTACGAGAACTACTACGCCGGTGGTTTCAACTCGGTACGTGGTTTCAAGGACAGCGCTCTGGGCCCTCGCAGCACGCCTAGCTCGGGTAAAAACCCGGGCACCATCGCTGACCCTGATCAGGATCCGCTACCATTTGGTGGTAACGTGCTGATCCAGGGCGGTGTGGAAGTTCTGTTCCCGATGCCGTTCGTCAAAGATCAGCGCTCCCTGCGGACCTCTGTGTTCTGGGATGTTGGTAACGTGTTCGACACCAACTGCAAGGGCGATACCAAGGATTGCGACATCAGCTTTAGCAATATGGCCAGCTCTGTCGGTGTTGGCGTGACCTGGGTGACTGCACTTGGCCCGCTAAGCTTCAGCTTGGCAATGCCGGTCAAGAAACCGGATGACGCAGATACCCAGGTATTCCAGTTCTCCCTCGGCCAGACTTTCTAAAAGCCTGACTTTAGACACAGACAACAGATTTTTTAGGAGTGCATCGTGCGCAAGTTGACTCAATTGGTTCTCCTGGCTTCGGTCCTGGTCGCTGGCCCAGCCTTTGCTGATATGAAAATTGCCGTACTGAACTATCAGATGGCATTGCTGGAATCTGACGCTGCCAAGCGTTATGCCGTGGATGCCGAGAAGAAATTTGGCCCGCAACTGACCAAGCTCAAAAGCCTGGAAAGCAGCGCCAAGGGTATTCAGGATCGTCTGGTAAAAGGCGGCGACAAAATGCAGCAGGGCGAGCGTGAGCGTCTGGAGCTTGAATTCAAGCAAAAGGCCCGCGATTTCCAGTTCCAGTCCAAGGAACTGAACGAAGCCAAAGCAGTTGCTGACCGTGAAATGCTGAAACAGCTCAAGCCAAAACTGGACAGCGCTGTTGAAGAAGTCATCAAGAAAGGTGCCTTTGACCTGGTATTCGAGCGTGGTGCTGTGATTGATGTCAAACCTCAGTACGACATCACTCGCCAGGTTATCGAGCGCATGAATCAGCTGAAGTAATTATGACTGCGACTATAAAACTCGGCCAATTGGCCGAGTTCCTCGGTGCCACCTTGCGTGGCAGCGCGGAGAAAGAAATTACTGGGCTAGCCACTTTACAAGAGGCTGGCCCAGCTCAGTTGAGCTTTCTGGCCAATCCCCAGTACCGAAAATTCCTTGTCGACTGTCACGCGGGAGCTGTATTGCTCAAGCCGGACGATGCCGAGGATTATGTCGGTGATGCGCTATTGGTACCTGATCCTTATCTGGCATATGCCCGAATTTCCCACTTGTTCGATCCCAAGCCCAAGGCGGCGCCCGGCATTCACCCGACGGCAGTCATTGCTGTTGATGCGGTGATTGATCCGCTGGCCAGCATTGGTGCTTTTGCGGTAATTGAAAGTGGTGCTCGAATCGCTGCCGGCGTCACGGTCGGTCCCCACTGCTTTATCGGGGCCCGTTGTGAAATCGGCGAGGGCGGCTGGCTGGCACCACGGGTAACGCTTTATCACGACGTACGCATCGGCAAGCGCGTGGTGATTCAGTCGGGTGCTGTGCTGGGCGGTGAGGGTTTTGGTTTTGCCAACGAGAAGGGTGTCTGGCAAAAGATCGCGCAGATCGGTGGGGTAACCATCGGTGATGATGTCGAAATTGGCGTCAACACCGCCGTCGACCGCGGTGCTTTGGCCGATACGGTGCTGGGTAATGGCGTCAAGCTGGATAACCAGATCCAGATCGCCCATAACGTTCAGGTCGGTGACCATACGGCCATGGCTGCCTGTGTGGGCATTTCCGGTAGCACTAAAATCGGCAAGCACTGCATGTTGGCGGGTGGTGTCGGTTTGGTGGGGCACATTGAAATTTGTGACAACGTGTTCTTGACTGGTATGACGATGGTGACTCACTCGATTACCAAACCAGGCGCCTATTCTTCAGGGACCGCCATGCAGCCGGCGGCCGAATGGCGCAAGAGCGCGGCACGTATTCGTCAGCTGGACGATATCGCCAGACGGCTTAAACATCTGGAAAAGCACGTCGGGGAAGTGACCCCGGACGGTAAAGCTTCTTCAGAGGGCTAATACATTTTCCATATCAAGTGTGCATAGCCACTGGTTTGCTTCCTTGATTTGCTAGAGGAGCGCGCCTTAGTCGCGCGCGCCCAATCTTTATTACAGGCTTCCCCACGAAATGATGGACATCAACGAGATTCGCGAATATCTGCCCCACCGTTACCCGTTCCTGCTGGTGGATCGCGTAGTGGATCTGGATATCGAGAACAAGCGCATTCGTGCCTACAAGAATGTCAGCATCAATGAACCTTTTTTCAACGGTCACTTTCCGGCGCACCCAATCATGCCCGGCGTTTTGATCATTGAAGCGATGGCTCAGGCAGCTGGTATCCTTGGCTTCAAAATGCTCGACCTCAAGCCTGCCGACGGCACGCTTTACTATTTCGTGGGCTCCGACAAGCTGCGCTTCCGTCAACCGGTCACCCCGGGTGATCAACTGATTCTTGAAGCCAAATTTCTAAGCTGCAAGCGTCAGATCTGGAAGTTCGAGTGCCAGGCTTCGGTTGATGGAAAGCCGGTTTGCTCGGCTGAAATTATCTGTGCGGAACGCAAACTATGAGTTTGATTGACCCTCGCGCAATCATCGATCCGACGGCCATATTGGCCGACGACGTCGAGGTCGGCCCATGGTCGATCATCGGCGCAGGTGTGGAAATCGGCGAGGGGACAGTGATTGGGCCGCATGTGATTCTCAAGGGCCCAACCAGGATCGGTAAGCACAATCGTATCTACCAGTTCTCTTCGGTAGGCGAGGACACACCTGATCTGAAGTACAAGGGCGAAGAAACCCGCCTGGTGATCGGTGACCACAACGTCATTCGTGAAGGGGTCACCATTCATCGCGGTACCATTCAGGATCGCGCCGAAACAACCCTGGGCGATCACAATCTGGTCATGGCTTATGCCCACATCGGCCATGACAGCGTGATCGGCAATCACTGCATTCTGGTCAATAACGCTGCCCTGGCGGGCCATGTGCACATGGGTGACTGGGCGATCCTGTCCGGTTTTACTCTGGTTCATCAGTTCTGCCATATCGGCGCCCACAGCTTCTCGGGCATGGGCACCGCCATTGGCAAGGACGTACCGGCATTTGTGACGGTGTTTGGCAGCCCTGCGCAAGCGCGCAGCATGAACTTCGAAGGCATGCGCCGTCGCGGTTTCAGTGAAGACGCCATTCATGCGTTACGCCGCGCCTATAAAGTGGTGTACCGCCAGGGCCTGACCGTTGATCAGGCGCTGGCCGAACTGGCTGAGCCTGCTGCGCAATTCCCTGAAGTTGCAATGTTTGTTGAGTCGATTCAATCCTCCACCCGCGGCATTACGCGCTAGTCATGGCTAGATTGCGTATCGCGCTGGTGGCAGGGGAGGCTTCGGGCGACATTTTGGGCTCGGGGCTGATGCGGGCACTCAAGGCACAGCATCCGGATGTCGAATTTATCGGCGTCGGCGGCCCATTGATGGAAGCTGAGGGCATGAGCTCTTACTTCCCGATGGAGCGACTGTCGGTCATGGGGCTGGTTGAGGTGCTGGGTCGTTTGCGCGAATTGCTCAAGCGCCGCAAGCTTCTGGTCCAGACCCTGATCGCAGAAAGGCCCGATGTCTTTATCGGCATCGATGCGCCTGACTTCACGCTCAATATCGAACTCCAGTTACGTCGTGCCGGGATCAAAACCGTGCACTACGTCAGCCCTTCCGTGTGGGCGTGGCGTCAGAAGCGAGTGCTGAAAATCCGCGAAGGCTGCGATTTGATGCTGACCTTGCTGCCGTTTGAAGCCAGGTTCTATGAAGAGCACGGTGTACCTGTGCGTTTCGTCGGACACTCTCTGGCAGACACCATCCCGCTTGAGGCCGACAAAGCCGGTGCGCGTGCCGAGCTGGGGTTGCCCGAGGGGCCGCTGGTCGCTTTGATGCCGGGCAGTCGCGGTGGCGAAGTGGGTAAGCTGGGCGGGCTGTTTCTGGATGCTGCGCAAAAAATTCGTGAAGCACGGCCTGATGTGCGGTTTGTCCTGCCTTGCGCCAATGCGGCGCGCCGGGCGCAAATTGAACAGTTGCTGGTCGGGCGTGATCTGCCCCTGACCTTGCTCGACGGCCGCTCGCATCTGGCCCTGGCGGCATGTGATGCGGTATTGATTGCATCCGGTACGGCCACCCTGGAAGCGCTGCTGTACAAGCGCCCGATGGTGGTGGCTTATCGTCTTGCAGGTCTGACCTACTGGATTCTCAAGCGTCTGGTCAAAAGTCCCTACGTGTCATTGCCCAACCTGCTGGCTCAACGGATGTTGGTGCCTGAACTGTTGCAGGATGCGGCTACCCCGCAAGCATTGGCGCAAACCCTGCTGCCCTTGCTGGACGGTGGCGAAGAGCAGACCCGGGGCTTTGACGAGATTCACCGTACATTGCGTCTCGACGCTTCCAATCAGGCCGCCAAAGCGGTGCTGGATCTGATTGCGCAATCCAAATGAGTAAAGTAACCATGCAAATCGGGCTGGACTTCAATCTGGTCGATCTGGCCGAAGACCTTGTGGCCGGAGTCGATGAGGTGGGCCGCGGGCCGTTGTGCGGCGCGGTAGTGACCGCAGCGGTAATTCTTGACCCTGCGCGTCCCATCGCCGGGCTCAATGATTCGAAAAAGCTCACCGAAGCGCGGCGTGAAAAGCTTTACGACGAAATCTGCGAAAAAGCCCTGAGCTGGTGTATTGCCCGGGCCGAAGTTGAAGAAATCGACGAGCTGAATATTTTGCACGCCACCATGCTGGCCATGCAGCGGGCTGTCGAAGGCCTGAGCATTACCCCCAAGCTGGCCATGATCGATGGCAACCGCTGCCCTAAACTGGCGATGCCGGCTGAGGCCGTGGTTAAAGGCGACAGCAAGGTTCCGGCGATTGCAGCGGCTTCGATTCTGGCCAAGGTCAGTCGTGACCGGGAGATGGCCGCCTTTGAGTTGATCTATCCCGGCTATGGCATCGGCGGACACAAGGGTTATCCGACCCCGGTACACCTCGAGGCGCTCGAACGCCTTGGTCCCACACCGATACACCGGCGTTCGTTTGGTCCGGTGCGTCGGGCCTGGGAAGCCCGCGAGGCGACCGAGATTTAGCCCCAAGGCTGATGTTTTTGCCAAGGCCCGGTACAATCCGGGCCTTGTTGTTTCTCAAAGCTTAAAGACAGGATCACCATGCCGGCTTCATTCGTTCACCTGCGCCTGCACACTGAATACTCCCTGGTCGATGGCCTGGTGCGGATCAAACCGCTGATCAAAACCCTGGCCGGGATGAATATGCCCGCCGTGGCGGTGACCGACCAGAACAACATGTGTTCTTTGGTCAAATTCTATAAAGCGGCCATGGGCGGCGGGATCAAGCCGATTTGCGGGGCTGACCTGTGGTTGTCGAACAAAGACCCGGAAAACCCGGTGAGTCGCCTTAGCCTGTTGGCGATGAATGGCGTCGGCTACCGCAATCTGACTGAACTGATCTCCCGTGGCTTTATTGATGGCCAGCGTAACGGCCAGGTCATTATCGAGCGCGAATGGGTAGCCGAGGCTGCGGAAGGCCTGATCATGCTTTCGTCAGCCAAGGAGGGTGAAATCGGCATCGCGCTGATCAGTGGCAACACTGAAGAGGCCGAGGTTCTGGCCCGCGAATGGATGACCGTATTCCCTGACCGGTTCTATCTCGAGGTTCAACGCACCAAACGTCCCAATGACGAAGAGCACCTGCATGCAGCGGTAGCGCTGGCAGAGACAGTCGGCGCGCCACTGGTGGCGACCAACGATGTGCGCTTCATCAGGCAAGAAGACTTCGAAGCCCACGAAACCCGTGTCTGCATCGGTGAAGGCCGGGCGCTGGACGACCCGCGTCGCTCGAAAAACTACAGCGACCAGCAGTACCTGAAAAGCGCCGAAGAAATGGCCGAGCTGTTCAGTGATTTGCCAGAGGCGCTGGTGAACTCGGTTGAAATCGCCAAGCGCTGCAACATCGAAGTAAAACTGGGCAAACACTTTTTGCCCAACTTCCCGATTCCCGATGGCATGACCATCGATGAGTATTTCCGCAAGGTGTCCTTTGACGGTCTGGAAGATCGCCTCAGCGTTCTGCTGCCTAAAGACACCACCGAAGACTATGACGCCAGGCGCCAGGTGTATGTCGACCGGCTGAATTTCGAGCTGGATATCATCATCCAGATGGGGTTCCCCGGTTACTTCCTGATCGTAATGGACTTTATCCAGTGGGCTAAAAGCAACGGCGTACCCGTTGGTCCGGGTCGAGGGTCGGGTGCCGGGTCACTGGTGGCCTATGTGCAGAAGATCACCGACCTTGATCCGCTGGAATACGACCTGCTGTTTGAACGATTCCTTAACCCGGAACGGGTATCGATGCCCGACTTCGACGTCGACTTCTGCATGGATGGTCGAGACCGGGTCATTGAGTATGTAGCCGAAAAGTATGGTCGCAACGCGGTAAGCCAGATCATTACCTTTGGTTCGATGGCTGCCAAGGCGGTAATCCGTGACGTGGCCCGGGTCCAGGGCAAGTCCTACGGCCTGGCGGACCGTCTGTCGAAGATGATTCCGTTCGAAGTCGGCATGACCCTGGAAAAAGCCTACGAGCAGGAAGAAATCCTGCGCGACTTCATCAAGGTCGATGAAGAAGCGGCCGAGATCTGGGACATGGCCCGCAAGCTCGAGGGCGTAGTCCGTAACGTTGGCAAGCACGCGGGTGGCGTTGTAATCGCGCCGACCAAACTTACCGACTTTTCGCCGATTTACTGCGACGAAGAGGGCGGCGGCCTGGTAACCCAGTTCGACAAGGACGACGTTGAGTCGGCCGGTCTGGTGAAGTTCGACTTCCTGGGGCTACGGACCCTGACAGTCATCGACTGGGCGCTGAAAACCATCAACCGTGATCGCGCCAAGGTAGACGAGCCGCCTCTGGATATCGCTTTCATTCCGCTGGATGACAAGCCGACCTATCAGTTGCTGCAAAAGGCCGAAACCACTGCAGTGTTCCAGCTTGAGTCGCGGGGCATGAAGGAGCTGATCAAAAAGCTCAAGCCCGACTGCCTGGAAGACTTGATCGCACTGGTGGCCCTGTTCCGTCCGGGGCCGCTGCAGTCAGGCATGGTTGATGACTTTATCAACCGTAAACACGGTCGTGCCGAACTGGCGTACCCGCACTCGGACTACCAGTACGAAGGGCTCAAGCCGGTATTGGCCCCGACATACGGCATCATTCTGTATCAAGAACAGGTGATGCAGATTGCCCAGGTCATGGCCGGCTACACCCTGGGTGGTGCCGACATGTTGCGCCGGGCCATGGGCAAGAAAAAGCCCGAAGAAATGGCCAAGCAACGCGGCGGCTTTATCGAGGGTTGTGCCAACAACAATATCGATGGCGACCTTGCCGGTAACATTTTCGACCTGGTAGAGAAATTTGCCGGTTATGGCTTTAACAAATCCCACTCTGCCGCCTACGGTCTGGTGTCGTACCAGACGGCATGGCTGAAAACCCATTACCCGGCGCCGTTCATGGCTGCGGTACTGTCGGCGGATATGCACAACACCGACAAGGTCGTGACCTTGATCGAAGAAATTCGCACCATGAAGTTGCGTCTCGACGCACCGGATGTGAATGCTTCGGAGTTCAAGTTCACGGTTAACGATGAAGGGCGGATCATTTACGGTCTGGGTGCGATCAAGGGCGTAGGCGAGGGGCCAGTAGAGGCCATCACCGAAGCTCGCCAGGACGGTCCGTTCACCGATTTGTTCGATTTCTGCGCCCGGGTCGACCTCAAGCGCATCAACAAGCGAACCCTGGATGGTCTGATCCGTAGCGGTGCGCTGGACCGTCTGGGGCCGTTTTTCCATGATGAACCCAAGGCCTGGCAGGCGAGTATCGACCAGAATCGCGCGGTATTGCTGGCTGCGATGGAAGAGGCGATCAAGGCTGCCGAACAAACTGCCCGCACCCACGACAGCGGGCACGCCGATCTGTTTGGCGGCCTGTTTGTCGAGGCGGATGCCGACGTCTACGCCAATCACCGCAAGGCCAAGGAACTAACGCTCAAAGAGCGTTTGAAGGGCGAAAAAGACACCCTGGGCCTGTACCTGACCGGCCATCCGATTGACGAGTATGAAGGCGAGATCCGCCGTTTTGCCCGTCAGCGGATCATTGATCTCAAGCCGGCCCGGGATACTCAAACGGTCGCCGGCATGATCATCGCTTTGCGGGTCATGAAGAACAAAAAAGGCGACAAGATGGGCTTCATCACCCTCGACGACCGGTCGGGACGGATTGAAGCCTCGCTGTTTGCCGAGGCATTCCATTCGGCGCAATCGCTGTTGCAGACGGATGCGATGGTGGTGGTCGAAGGTGAGGTCAGCAATGACGACTTCTCCGGCGGCCTGCGCCTGCGGGTCAAGCGTGTGATGAGCATGGAAGACGCCCGAACCAGCCTGGCCGAAAGCCTGCGTCTGAAAGTTGTACAGTCCGCGCTCAAAGGTGATCAACTGCGCTGGCTGGGCGATTTGTTCAAGAAACACCGCGGCGCATGCCCGATCACCATGGAATACACCGGAGTGGGGGCCAAGGCGACGCTGCAGTTTGGCGAGACCTGGAGAATCGATCCGGCTGACAGCTTGATTCAAGCCTTGCGTGACCAGTTTGGGCGAGACAACGTCTTCCTCCAATACCGTTGACGGTCAGGGGTGCGAGAAGCGCCCTGACCTCGACCCGAATTTTTAATCTCGACCTGAGAGCGCCTGTCCCTTAAGGTAGGCGCGATACAGATCAACCGGCTGCCCCAGTTCGGTTAAAAGCACCAGCAAATGCTGGGTTTTAACTCTTCTGGCATGCTTTGCCGCCGACCCAAGACGGATGCTTATGAACCCGAATTTTCTTGATTTCGAACAGCCGATTGCTGACCTGCAAGCCAAAATCGAAGAGTTGCGCTTGGTTGGTAACGACAATTCGCTGAACATCAGCGATGAAATCTCTCGTCTGCAAGACAAAAGCAAAACGCTGACTGAAGATATTTTCGGCAAGCTGACCAGCTGGCAAATTGCCCGTCTGGCCCGTCACCCGCGCCGTCCTTACACCCTGGACTACATCGAGCACATCTTCACCGAGTTCGATGAGCTGCACGGCGACCGCCATTTCTCGGACGACGCTGCCATTGTTGGCGGTATTGCCCGTCTGGACGATCAGCCAGTCATGGTGATTGGTCACCAGAAGGGCCGTGAAGTGCGTGAAAAGGTACGCCGCAACTTCGGCATGCCGCGCCCGGAAGGCTACCGCAAGGCTTGCCGTCTGATGGAAATGGCCGAACGTTTCAAGATGCCGATCCTGACCTTCATCGACACCCCTGGCGCTTACCCGGGGATTGACGCTGAAGAGCGCAACCAGAGTGAAGCAATCGCCTGGAACCTGCGGGTGATGTCGCGCCTCAAAACCCCGATCATTGCCACTGTTATCGGTGAAGGTGGTTCGGGTGGTGCGCTGGCAATCGGCGTCTGCGATCAGTTGAACATGCTGCAGTACTCGACCTATGCGGTGATTTCGCCGGAAGGTTGTGCATCGATTCTGTGGAAAACCGCCGAAAAGGCGCCGGATGCTGCCGAAGCGATGGGCATTACTGCCGAGCGTTTGAAAGGTCTGGGTATTGTTGACAAGGTCATCACCGAGCCATTGGGTGGCGCGCACCGTGATCCGGTGGCGGCTTCCGCTTCGATTCGTGCCGAGCTTGCCTCCCAGCTGGACATGCTCAATAAACTCGATCACGAAGCGTTGCTCAAGCGTCGCTATGAGCGACTGATGAGCTACGGTCTCTGACAGGGGCATTGTAGGAGCCAGCTTGCGCGCGAGCTCTTCGTTGCTGCGTTGTAAGGCTAGCTCCTACAGGATTGTGCGATGTCCAACCTCTCAATCCTGCTTCTCAAAGCCCTCGAGCCCTGGCGCAATGCCGGGGCCTGGCATGTAGCGCTCTCCGGCGGTCTCGATTCGACCGTGTTGCTGCATGTTCTCGCTCAACTTCGTCAAACCCGTTCTCTGCCTCCTCTGAGCGCCATCCATGTCCATCATGGTCTTCAGGCTGCGGCAGACGAGTGGCCGGCCCACTGCCAGGCACTCTGTAATGCGCTGGGGGTGCCGCTGCAGGTTGTACACGTGCATGTGCAGGCCGGAGCAAGTCTTGAGCGTGCGGCCCGTGAGGCTCGCTATCAGGCGTTCGTGACGCTTACGCGAGCGCAAGAGGTGCTGCTCACCGGTCAGCATCGCGACGACCAGGCGGAAACCCTGCTGTTTCGTCTGCTGCGCGGGGCCGGAGTGAGCGGCCTGGCTGCGATGCCGCGTCAGCGTCGGCTGGGTGAAGGCAATTTATGTCGACCTTTGCTGGATGTGTCGCGCACCGACCTGGAGGCCTACGCGCGGGAACACAGCCTGAGCTGGATTGAAGATCCGTCCAATCAGCAGACCGACTTTTCGCGAAATTATTTGCGCCATGAGATTTTTCCGCTGCTGACCCGGCGCTGGCCGCAAGCAGCCGCCAGCATGGCGCGCAGTGCGGCCCACTGTGCCGAGGCGCAGGGCCTGCTCGATGACCTGGCCCGGCAGGACCTGCAAGCTGTGGGGGCGGTCAGCGAGTTCGACTGGCTCGGCTTGCCCTCGCTGGAGCTTGCGCCGATCACCTGCCTGTCACCGGCCCGGCAACGCAATGCGTTGCGTTACTGGCTGGCGGCATTCAGTCAATTACCGGATACCGATCATTGGGCCGGTTGGGATGCCTTGCGCGATGCCCGGGGCGACGGGCAACCGCTCTGGAAACTTGCCGAAGGCGAGTTGCACCGTGCAGGCGGGAGGATCTGGTGGCTGGCCGGTGACTGGTTGCGCCAGCCGCCAGCTTCTGTGCAATGGCACAACCCGCATCAACCACTGATATTGCCCGGCAACGGCCAGTTACGTCTGTCGGGGGATATACCCGATGGCTCCGTGCAAGTGAGCTATCGTCAGGGGGGCGAGGTGATGACGGTGAAAAACCGTGGTCATCGTGACCTGAAGCGACTGCTCAACGAGCAGGGGTTGCCATTATTTGTCCGTGGCAGATTGCCGCTTCTGTATGTAAACGGGCAGTTATTGGCAGTGGCAAACCTCCCGGGACTGGACTGCGGCCCCTGTGGACGCTGGCAATTGCACTGGCTGCCAACTAAGAGCGATCAAGGTTTGAGCTGAAAGGGTGTTTCCGGTAGACTACGCTCCCTTCTTGATACAACTTCTGTAGATTCACCAGAATTGCAGATGTTGCCGATTACCAAGCAGTCTTTGCTGGGCGATTTTAAAAAAATGTGTGGCTTGTATCGAACCGTTGGTTTCCATCGGTCTGTTTCAACGCAGCAGTTTTTCGAAAGGTGCACTGTGACTAATGCTGGTGATTGGGGGCTTCGGCCTTCCTTCGCTTTCCCCGGCGGCTCTGACCGCTTTAACGCAGACTTCTAGGGTTTTTCATGACGCGCTACATCTTCGTCACGGGCGGTGTTGTTTCTTCATTGGGGAAAGGCATTGCCTCGGCTTCATTGGCAGCCATCCTGGAGGCGCGGGGACTTAAGGTCACCATGCTGAAGCTGGACCCCTACATCAACGTTGATCCGGGCACCATGAGCCCGTTCCAGCACGGTGAAGTGTTCGTCACACACGACGGCGCAGAGACCGACCTGGACTTGGGTCATTACGAGCGGTTTATCCGCACGACCATGACCCAGAACAACAACTTCACCACGGGCCGTGTCTACGAACACGTCCTGCGCAAGGAGCGCCGTGGTGATTACCTGGGTGCAACCATCCAGGTAATTCCGCACATCACCGACGAGATCAAGCGTCGAATCATCAAGGGCGCCGGCGATGCCGACGTAGCGATGGTTGAGATTGGCGGCACTGTGGGTGACATTGAGTCGCAACCGTTCCTCGAGGCAATCCGTCAGCTGCGCATCGAAGTAGGCGCCAAGCGCGCCATGCTGATGCACCTGACTCTGGTTCCGTATATCGCCACTGCTGGCGAAACGAAAACCAAACCAACGCAACACTCGGTTAAAGAATTACGTTCCATCGGCCTGCAGCCAGATGTTCTGATCTGCCGTTCCGATCACCATGTCGATATTTCCTCGCGTCGCAAAATCGCGTTGTTCACCAACGTTGAAGAGCGTGCGGTGATTTCGCTGGAAGACGCCGACACCATCTACCGTATCCCGGGCATGCTGCACGCTCAGGGTCTGGATGATTTTGTCGTTGAGCGTTTCGGTCTGGAATGCAACAGCGCCGACCTGTCCGAATGGGAACAAGTGGTCGACGCCAAGCTCAATCCTGAGCACGAAGTCACCATCGCCATGGTCGGCAAGTACATGGAACTGCTGGATGCGTACAAGTCGCTGATTGAAGCGATGAGCCACGCCGGTATTTCCAACCGTACCAAGGTCAACCTGCGTTATATCGATTCTGAAGACATCGAAAACAAAGGTACTGAACTGCTGGAAGGTGTCGATGCCATTCTGGTTCCGGGCGGCTTCGGTCTGCGCGGCGTAGAAGGCAAGATCACTGCGGTTCAATATGCTCGCGAAAACAAGGTGCCATACCTGGGTATCTGCCTGGGCATGCAAGTGGCGGTTATCGAGTTCGCACGTAACGTGCTGGGCTGGAAAGACGCCAACTCCACCGAGTTCGATCGCAACAGCGGCCACCCGGTTGTGGGCCTGATCACTGAGTGGGAAGACGCCACCGGTGCTGTTGAAACCCGTACCGAAACTTCGGATCTGGGCGGCACCATGCGTCTGGGTGCGCAGGACTGCCAGCTTACCGCCGGCTCTCTGGTTCACGACTGCTATGCCAAGGACGTGATCGTTGAACGTCATCGCCATCGCTATGAAGTGAACAACAACCTGCTGCCTCAACTGATGGAAGCCGGCCTGAAAGTAACCGGTCGCTCCGGTGACGGCGCGCTGGTAGAAGTGGTTGAAGCACCGGATCATCCTTGGTTCGTTGCTTGCCAGTTCCACCCGGAGTTCACCTCCACGCCACGTGACGGTCATCCGTTGTTCACGGGTTTCGTCAAGGCTGCACTGGCTCAGCACGAAAAAAACGCTTAAGCAGCAGGGTGTAATGGAAAGTCCGCGCAGGTTCTGGCGGACTTTCCAGAAGATCACCCTGGTTTTTGCGTGCTACCGACTACCGACGACCACGTGTTTGCCTTGGCAGCCGCGGTCGCCGATGTCTGCGGCAGACACTTCTGTGAAGAGTTTTCCGACAATAGAAACCGCATCACCCTCGTTTCTCCGGTAAAGTACCGCACGATTTCTCGGACCCCTGGCTCCGAACCTTATCGTCCTCAAGGCTGCCTGCAGATTGGCCCTTGTCGATGATGACAAAATTTCCCTCAGCTGCGTCGTTTTCGTCAACTTTGGAGTGTTTACAACAATGGCAAAAATCGTCGACATCAAAGGTCGTGAAGTTCTCGACTCCCGTGGCAACCCCACCGTGGAAGCGGACGTGCTTCTCGACAACGGCATCATCGGCAGTGCTTGCGCGCCTTCCGGTGCTTCCACCGGTTCCCGTGAAGCGCTGGAACTGCGTGATGGCGACAAGAGCCGTTACCTGGGCAAAGGCGTTTTGAAAGCCGTTGCCAACATTAACGGCCCGATTCGCGATTTGCTGCTGGGTAAAGACCCGGTTGATCAAAAAGCGCTGGACCACGCGATGATTGCGCTGGACGGCACTGAAAACAAAGGTTCCCTGGGCGCTAACGCCATCCTCGCTGTATCCCTGGCAGCTGCCAAGGCTGCGGCTCAGGACCAGGACCTGCCGCTGTACGCACACATCGCCAACCTGAACGGCACCCCGGGTGTTTACTCGATGCCGGTACCGATGATGAACATCATCAACGGTGGCGAGCACGCAGATAACAACGTCGACATTCAAGAGTTCATGGTGCAGCCGGTTGGCGCCAAGACCTTTTCCGACGCGCTGCGCATGGGTACTGAAATCTTCCATCACCTTAAAGCTGTACTCAAGGCTCGTGGCCTGAGCACTGCAGTGGGCGATGAGGGTGGTTTCGCACCTGACCTGGCTTCCAACGAAGATGCACTGAAAGTGATCTCCGAAGCTGTCGCCAATGCCGGTTACACCCTGGGCACTGACGTGACCCTGGCTCTGGACTGTGCGGCCAGCGAATTCTACGAAGACGGCAAGTACAACCTGTCTGGTGAAGGCCAGGTGTTCAACTCCGAAGGTTTCGCCGAGTACCTCAAAGGTTTGACTCAGCGCTACCCGATCATCTCCATTGAAGATGGCCTGGACGAGTCTGACTGGGATGGCTGGAAAATCCTGACCGACAAAGTCGGTGAGAAAGTTCAGCTGGTAGGGGACGACCTGTTCGTAACCAACACCAAGATCCTGAAAGAAGGCATCGATAAGAAGATCGCCAACTCGATCCTGATCAAGTTCAACCAGATCGGCACCCTGACCGAAACCCTGGAAGCTATCCAGATGGCCAAGGCCGCTGGTTACACTGCAGTGATTTCGCACCGTTCCGGCGAAACCGAAGATTCCACCATTGCCGATCTGGCAGTGGGTACTTCGGCTGGCCAGATCAAGACCGGCTCTCTGTGCCGTTCGGATCGCGTGTCCAAGTACAACCAATTGCTGCGTATCGAAGAGCAATTGGGCGCAAAAGCCAAGTACAACGGTCGCAGCGAGTTTCGCGGCTAAGCAGTTGGTGGTAAAAAGACAGCAGGTTGTGTCGGAATTTTCGCTTAGACGAGTTTTTTGACACTAATCTGAATCTGTACAAGCCTGGGTCCTCCAGGCTTTGTACTATTGGTTGTTTACGTTTTTCGGCATGGCTGTCTTTTCACTGGATACCTGATATTCGATGCGCAGTCCTAATTGGTTGTTTCTCATCTTGCTCTTGCTGCTGGCTGGCCTACAGTATCGCCTGTGGGTGGGGAATGGCAGTTTGGCGCAGGTTACCGACCTGACCCAGCAAATCGCCGATCAGCATGCTGAAAACGAAGTATTGCTGGGGCGCAACCGTGTGCTGGATGCGGAAGTTCTGGAGTTGAAAAAAGGCATGGAGACCGTTGAAGAACGCGCTCGCCATGAGTTGGGCATGGTCAAGGAGGGCGAAACCCTCTACCAGTTGGCCCAATGAGTTCCCTGTCACCGGCCTTCTGGGCCGTGATTCCTGCCGCGGGCGTTGGTGCCCGTATGGCCGCAGACCGTCCCAAGCAGTATTTGCAGTTGGGCGGGCGCAGTATTCTGGAACACAGCCTCGGCTGTTTTCTTGACCATCCGGGCCTCAAGGGGCTGGTGGTCAGCATTGCTTCTGATGACCCTTTTTGGCCTTCCTTGCCCTGTGCCGCCGATCCACGGATCGCCCGGGTAGAGGGCGGGCGCGAGCGTGCCGATTCGGTGCTCAATGCGTTGCTGCATCTGCATGCACTGGGCGCGTCTGATGACGATTGGGTGTTGGTTCACGATGCCGCACGCCCGAACCTGTCCCGTGAAGATCTGGACAAATTGCTGCGCGAACTGGCCCTCGACCCGGTCGGTGGCTTGCTGGCGGTTCCTGCGCGGGACACGCTCAAGCGCGTCGACAAGCATGGCCGGGTGGTTGAAACCGTCGATCGCAGTCTGATCTGGCAGGCGTACACGCCGCAGATGTTCCGTCTGGGAGCATTGCACCGGGCCCTGGCTGATAGCCTGGTGGCAGATGCCAAAATCACTGATGAATCCTCAGCCATGGAGTGGGCGGGCCTCGCGCCGCGCCTGATCGAGGGTCGCTCGGACAACATCAAGGTGACCCGCCCCGAGGACCTCGAGTGGCTGCGGTTGCGCTGGGTCAATCGTTGATCCCTCTGTAGCAGCGAGCTTGCCTCGCGATCTTTTAAAAGATCAAAAGATGGCGAGGCAAGCTCGTTGCTACAGGTTTCTAACCCAAATACTCCTCACGCTTTGCCAATCCTTCCTTCAGATAGTCCACCAGCTTCCTGACCTTTGGCGACAAGTGCCGTTGCTGCGGATAGAGCGCCCAAACCGCGGTATTGGGTGGCTGATGAGTTTCTAGCAAAGACACCAGAGCCCCGGTCTTCAAATGCTCCAGCACGTAATAGTCCGGTAGCTGGCACAGCCCGACCCCCAGCAGGGCTGCATCCAGTACTGCCTGCCCGCTGTTGCAGCGCCAGTTGCCTTGCACCCGCTGCGAAAATTCGCGCCCGTCCTGCTGCAATTGCCATAGATCTGAGCTGCCAATCAAACAGTTGTGGCGGCTCAATTCCGACAGGCTATGGGGGCGGCCGTAATGTTCCAGGTAGGACGGCGATGCACACAGATACATACGTCGTGGTGCCAGGCGGGTGGCCACCAGTCGTGAGTCCTGCAGCCGGCCCAGGCGGATGGCCAGATCAAGGCTCTCGTGCACCAGATCCAATGGACGATTGCTCAGTTCGATATCGACCCGTAACTGCGGGTATAACCCCATAAAACGTGTCACCAGCGGCACGATAAAGCGTTCGCCGTAGGCCACTGCGCAGGTCATTCGCAGCATGCCTTTGGGTTCGCTGGCCAGGTCGCCGACTGCACGCAGGGCTTCTTCGCGGCCGTCTTGCAAGCGCTGGCAGTGCTGTAAAAATGTCTGACCGGCCTCGGTCAGGGTTACCCGGCGCGTACTGCGATAAAACAGTCGGGTTTGCAGGCGTTCTTCGAGTCGGGCGACCTGGCGGCTTATGTGCGATGACGACACGCCAAGGCGTTCTGCAGCAGCGGTGAACTGGCCGCATTCGGCCACCGCAACAAACTCATCAATGCCTTCCCAGCGGCTCTCATTCACAGTTGATTATCCCTGTATGGCAATAATGTTTTGCTTTTGTCCGGATTATTAATCAGTCAGCGCTGATTTACACTCCTGGTCTTGTTTTAACTTTGCTGGAGTCGATTGATGATCAAGTCACGTGCTGCCGTAGCCTTCGAGGCCAAGAAACCGCTGGAAATCGTCGAAGTTGACGTTGCGATGCCCAAGGCGGGTGAAGTGTTGCTGCGGGTGGTGGCTTCGGGTGTATGCCATACCGATGCCTACACCTTGTCGGGGGCCGATCCGGAGGGCATCTTTCCGTCGATTTTGGGCCATGAAGGCGGCGCTATAGTTGAGGCGATCGGCGAAGGTGTTACCTCCGTCGCAGTGGGCGATCACGTCATCCCGCTGTACACGCCGGAATGCCGCAAGTGCAAATTCTGCCTGTCAGGCAAAACCAACCTGTGTCAGGCGATTCGTGCCACCCAGGGTAAAGGCCTGATGCCGGACGGCACCACGCGCTTCTCCTACAAAGGGCAGCCAATTTTCCATTACATGGGCACCTCTACCTTTTCGGAATACACCGTGTTGCCGGAAATTTCGGTGGCCAAGATTCAAAAAGACGCACCGCTGGAGAAGGTCTGCCTGCTGGGTTGTGGTGTCACCACGGGTATTGGTGCCGTGATCAATACTGCCAAGGTCAAGCCGGGCGACACCGTAGCCATCTTCGGCCTGGGCGGCATCGGCCTTTCAGCTGTGATCGGCGCAGTAAAGGCCAAGGCCGCGCGGATCATTGCCATCGATATCAACCCGGGCAAGTTTGAAATCGCCAGGCAACTGGGCGCGACCGATTGCGTCAACCCGAAGGACTTTGATCGCCCGATTCAGGAAGTGATAGTCGACATGACTGACGGCGGCGTCGATTTTTCTTTCGAGTGCATCGGCAATGTGCAACTGATGCGTGCGGCACTGGAGTGCTGCCACAAAGGTTGGGGCGAGTCCGTCATCATCGGTGTCGCCGGTGCCGGTCAGGAAATTTCGACCCGTCCGTTCCAGTTGGTCACCGGCCGAGTCTGGCGTGGATCGGCCTTTGGTGGCGTGCGTGGGCGCACTGAGTTGCCAAGCTATGTCGACATGGCGCAAACCGGTGAAATCCCGCTGGACACTTTCATTACCCACACCATGGGCCTGGAAGACATCAACAAGGCTTTCGACCTGATGCACGAAGGCAAAAGCATTCGTACTGTAATCCACTTCTGACGAAGAGCTGCAAGCTACAAGCTATAAGCGGGAGAAACACATGCCTGCTTTAACTTGTGGCTTGCAGCTGAAAGCTTGGAGCTGTCCATGACACTGGAAAATATTTCCTGCCAGAAAAGCTTCGGTGGCTGGCACAAGCGCTACCGGCACCGTTCTGAAGTGCTGGGTTGCGACATGGTATTTGCCGTGTACTTGCCGCCCCAGGCCGAGCAGGGCGCCAGGCTGCCGGTGTTGTACTGGCTGTCGGGTTTGACCTGTACCGATGAAAACTTCATGCACAAGGCCGGCGCTATGAAAATGGCCGCCGAGCTGGGGCTGATTATCGTGGCGCCGGACACCAGCCCCCGTGGCGACGGGGTTCCGGATGATCCGGATGGCGCCTGGGATTTCGGCCTGGGTGCAGGTTTTTACCTGAACGCAACGCAGCAGCCTTGGGCTCAGCATTACCGCATGCATGATTATGTGGTGCAGGAATTGCCGGCATTGGTTGAAGCGCATTTCCCTGCCTCGCAAAAACGCGGGATCAGCGGGCATTCCATGGGTGGCCACGGAGCTTTGGTTTGTGCGTTGCGCAATCCGGGGCGCTATCAGTCGGTGTCCGCTTTTGCGCCGATCAGCAACCCGATGGATTGCCCGTGGGGGCAAAAGGCCTTCTCCCATTACCTGGGGGATGAGCGTTCGCGGTGGCGTGAATGGGACGCGTGCATTTTGATCAGCGAGGCCCGTGAAAAGCTGCCGCTATTGGTGGATCAGGGAGATCGGGACGACTTTCTGAGTGTGCAGCTCAAGCCCGAGGCACTGCAGCAGGCTGCGAAACTGGCGGGGCATCCGTTGAACTTGCGTCTGCAGCCGGGCTACGACCATAGCTATTTTTTCATCGCCAGCTTTATTGACGACCACTTGCGTCACCACGCGAGCGCACCAAGCGCTTAATAGTGGGTAGAATCACGCCCTGACTTAATCGGGGCGTTTTTTTATGCGTATTGGCCACGGCTATGATGTGCACTGTTTTGCTGAAGGCGATTTTATAACCCTGGGCGGCGTGCGGATCTCCCACAAATTCGGGCTGTTGGCCCATTCTGATGGCGACGTGCTGTTGCACGCACTCAGCGATGCTTTGCTGGGCGCTGCGGCGCTGGGCGACATCGGCAAGCACTTTCCTGATACCGACCCGACTTTCAAGGGCGCAGACAGCCGCGTCCTGTTGCGTCATGTCGTCGGGCTGATCCATGCCAAAGGTTGGAAAGTCGGCAATGTCGACAACACCATCATTGCCCAGGCGCCAAAAATGGCGCCGCATATTGAAACGATGCGCGCGCTGATTGCGGCGGATCTAGAGGTTGATTTGGACCAGGTAAACGTAAAAGCCACCACCACCGAAAAGCTCGGCTTTGTCGGTCGTGAAGAAGGCATCGCTGTGCATTGCGTCGCGTTGTTGGTTCGCGGATGAACGAGTTTGATCTGCTGGGGCCGCTGGCTTACGGCGAGCCTTTGGGGACCGCGGTGCTCAAGGCCACGGCTGAAGACTTCCAGGTTGATGAAGTGCTGGATATTCCGTTGTCCGGTGATGGCGAGCATCTGTGGTTGTGGGTCGAGAAGCGGGGGCTGAACACTGAAGAGGCCGCACGGCGGATCGCCAAGGCCGCAGGCGTGCCGCTGCGTACGGTCAGTTATGCAGGCTTGAAAGACCGTCAGGCCCTGACGCGCCAGTGGTTCAGCGTGCAGTTGCCGGGCAAGGCCGATCCTGACATGTCGGGCGCTGAAAACGACACCCTGCGAATTCTCAAAAGCACCCGCCACAAACGCAAGTTGCAACGCGGCGCCCATGCTGCCAACGGTTTCACCCTGCGCCTGACGCAACTGGCCGGGGACAAGGATGCGTTGGCGCAACGTCTTGAACTGATCGCCAAACAGGGCGTACCGAACTATTTCGGCACCCAGCGTTTCGGCTGGCAGGGCGGTAATTTGGGTGAGGCCCGTGACTATGCGGCGCGCAAAGCCTTGCCTGAGCAGCGCAATGTGCGCTCGCGGCTGTTGTCCACCGCTCGCAGTTATCTGTTCAATCAGGTGCTGGCGGCGCGGGTAGCCGATGGTAGCTGGCAACGTGCACAGGTTGGCGATTTACTGGCCTTTACCGACAGTCGCAGTTTCTTTGCGGCGGGTGAGGCTGAATGCAGCGACCCGCGACTGAGCATTCTCGACCTTCATCCCACCGGTCCCTTGTGGGGCGAGGGCGAGTCGCCGACCACCGGTGCAACCCATGAACTGGAACAGTCCATTGCCGGGCGCGAAGCAGATTTGCGTGACTGGCTGGTTCGAGCAGGCATGAGCCATGAACGGCGTATCCTGCGGCTGCCCATTGGCCGGTTGACGTGGCATTATCCGGAGCCTGACATTCTGCAACTGGAATTTGTTCTGCCGGCCGGATGCTTCGCTACTGTCCTGGTGCGAGAACTTGTTGATCTGGTGCCTTTGGGTCAAACGGACAGCCTATGCGTATTCTGATTTCAAACGATGACGGGGTCACTGCCCCGGGTCTGGCCGCGCTTTATGGCGCGCTGGCCGATTATTGCGAGTGCGTGGTGATTGCGCCCGAGCAAGACAAAAGCGGGGCGAGCAGTTCACTGACGCTGGATCGGCCCTTGCATCCGCACACCCTGGCCAATGGCTTTATCAGCATTAATGGCACGCCGACCGATTGCGTTCACCTGGGCCTTAATGGTCTGTTGGAGCAGCAGCCGGACATGGTGGTCTCGGGAATTAACCTGGGTGCCAATCTGGGTGACGATGTGCTGTATTCAGGGACTGTGGCTGCGGCGCTTGAGGGGCGTTTTCTCGATCACCCTTCGTTCGCGTTTTCGTTGGTGTCGCGTCAACTGGACAACTTGCCGACAGCGGCCTATTTCGCCCGCAAGCTGGTTGAAGCGCACGGGGTGCTGGACTTGCCGCCGCGTACGGTCCTGAACGTGAATATTCCCAATCTGCCGCTCGATAAAATTCGCGGTATTCAACTTACGCGTCTGGGGCATCGTGCCCGTGCTGCGGCGCCGGTTCGGGTTGTGGATCCGCGTGGCAAGGCCGGCTACTGGATTGCGGCTGCCGGTGATGCAGAGGATGGCGGCCCGGGAACGGACTTCCATGCCGTGATGCAGGGCTATGTCTCGATCACGCCGCTGCAACTTGACCGCACTTTTGGCGATGGTTTCAAAAGCCTCGGTGTCTGGCTGGAGGGTCTGGGGTGATGGGGCGTGAACAGGATGGCCTGATGCATCGCGGCATTGGCATGACCTCCGAGCGTACCCGCGAGCGGCTGATTCAGCGCCTGCGGGAAGAGGGCATCGTTAACCAGAAAGTGCTTGAGGTTATTCGGCGTACGCCACGGCATCTGTTCGTGGACGAAGCACTGGCGCACCGGGCCTATGAAGACACGGCGCTGCCCATAGGCAACAACCAGACCATCTCCCAGCCTTATATGGTCGCCCGCATGAGCGAGTTGCTGCTTGAGGACGGCCCGCTGGACAAGGTCATGGAGATTGGGACCGGGTCAGGTTATCAGACCGCGGTTCTCTCGCAGCTGGTCGAGCGAATATTTTCCGTAGAACGGATTAAGGTGTTGCAGGATCGGGCCAAGGAGCGACTGCTCGAGCTCAACCTGCGTAACCTGGTGTTCCGATGGGGCGACGGCTGGGAAGGCTGGCCTGCGCTGGCGCCTTATAACGGCATTATCGTGACCGCGGTGGCGACCGATGTCCCCCAGGCGCTGCTGGATCAATTGGCCCCCGGCGGGCGCCTGGTGATTCCGGTGGGTGCAGGCGAGGTTCAGCAATTGATGCTGATCGTACGTGAAGAGCACGGTTTTGCCCGGCGGGTGATCGGCAATGTGCGCTTTGTGCCGCTGCTCAACGGGCCCCTGGCCTGAGTCTTTGTTCGGCCCTGCTGAATTATGGGGCCGGGTGCAGGTCATACTGCGCAGCGGTCGGGCTCTGTCGTTGCCTGAATTTTTTATGATTTGGCTTTGCCGTCTGTAAAGCTGTGTTGCCAGTTATACTTGCGCCAAACCATGGCCAATACTGGCGTACTAATATTTAGCCATCTTCAAAGGGAGCGGCGGGTGAGTCTCACAGTCATTGCGCAGCGTATGGGAACCAAAAGCTATCACAGACTGGTAGTCGGTCTATGCCTGAGTGCCGTCCTGGTTTTGTTGGCCGCGTGCTCCAGCACACCCAAGAATGGCGTGCGTGTGGTTGACCGCAACGGGGTCGCTCAGCGTCCGGCGGTAACAACCGGGCAATACGTGGTGCGACGTGGCGACACGTTGTTCTCAATTGCTTTTCGCTACGGCTGGGACTGGAAGGCTCTAGCGGCGAAAAACAATATTGCGGCTCCTTTCACTATTGTCCCAGGTCAAACAATTCGCTTTGACGGACGTGCCGGAACCCTGCCCGCAGGTGGCACCACCACGACTGTCGTCTCGAATTCTGCAGGCAGCAAAACCACGGTAATCAAACGCGCGAGCACCGCAGCAGCTGCGCCAGCGGCCGTTGCGGCACTGCCTGCAGGCCCTGCTCCCAAAGGCTGGGGATGGCCTTCTAATGGCATTTTGATTGGCAAATTTTCTTCAAACGGTAGTTTGAATAAAGGTATTGATATCGCCGGAGATTTGGGACAGCCTGTTTTGGCTGCGTCTGATGGGTCAGTTGTTTACGCCGGCAGTGGATTGAGGGGCTACGGCGAATTAGTCATCATCAAGCACAGCGATACCTACGTCAGTGCTTACGGCCACAACCGTAGGCTGTTGGTTCGGGAGGGGCAGCAGGTCAAGGTCGGACAGACAATTGCCGAAATGGGGTCAACTGGTACAGACCGGGTGAAACTTCACTTTGAGATTCGCCGTCAGGGTAAACCTGTAGATCCACTGCAATTCCTTCCACGCCGTTGATCGCTTACCAGCCTGTTCCTGATGTAGTTAAGGAACAGGCTCCAGCATTGCCAAGGATATAGGCGAAGCTTGAGCTTGAGGTCGAACTCACCAAAGGACTACAACAATGGCTCTCAGTAAAGAAGCCCCGGGGTTTGACATCGACGATGAGGTGCTCCTTATGGACTCCGGCATCGACAGCGACTTGATGTCAGAAGACGACGAATCAACCCCTACTGCCCGCACCAAGTCCAAAAAAGCGACCGCTACAAAACAGCACAAGTACATTGACTACACCCGGGCGCTCGATGCGACCCAGCTGTATCTCAATGAAATTGGCTTTTCTCCGTTACTCTCCCCAGCAGAAGAAGTTCATTTTGCGCGCTTGTCGCAAAGTGGAGATCCGGCCGGGCGCAAGCGCATGATTGAAAGCAACTTGCGTCTGGTGGTGAAAATCGCCCGTCGCTACGTCAATCGTGGGCTCTCGCTACTGGATCTGATTGAAGAGGGCAACCTGGGACTGATTCGCGCAGTAGAGAAGTTTGACCCCGAGCGCGGTTTCCGTTTCTCGACTTACGCCACCTGGTGGATCCGCCAGACGATTGAACGGGCGATCATGAATCAGACCCGCACCATTCGTTTGCCGATTCATGTCGTCAAAGAGCTCAATGTCTACTTGCGGGCTGCACGCGAACTTACGCAAAAGCTCGATCACGAACCTTCCCCTGAAGAAATTGCCAATCTGCTCGAAAAACCCGTCGCAGAGGTCAAGCGCATGCTTGGACTGAATGAGCGGGTGTCCTCGGTGGATGTTTCTTTAGGCCCTGATTCCGATAAAACCCTGCTCGATACCCTGACAGATGATCGACCTACAGATCCTTGCGAGCTGCTTCAGGACGATGACCTGTCGCAAAGTATCGATCAGTGGTTGTCTGAACTTACAGACAAGCAGCGTGAGGTGGTGATTCGCCGCTTCGGGTTGCGTGGTCATGAAAGCAGTACCCTCGAAGATGTTGGTCTGGAGATTGGTCTGACACGCGAACGTGTTCGGCAGATTCAAGTCGAGGGGCTCAAGCGTTTGCGCGAGATCCTTGAGCGCAACGGTTTGTCCAGTGAGTCGCTGTTTCAGTAACAGGCATCCTGCTCGCTAAAAAGCCCCGAAATATTCGGGGCTTTTTTGTGCCCGCAGAATCTGGACCGCTGCTGCCAAGGGTTTTTTTTGAGTGCGTGCGGGTGACCGGTCAGTCTCAAAAGTGCAGTCAGGCAGGGGTTGGAACTTTATCTGTCATGGGTTGTAAGCCTTTGCTTACCTTTCATGTAAGCCAAGGGCGAAAACAGGCTTGCGGATAGTCTGCTTCTGACTTTCATAATCTGTAACTAATTGAATTTAAACATTTTTATTGTTTTGTTAAGTCTGATCCGGATTTAAAAACCCTAACTGATGCGCTTGCAGCCATTCTTAAAGTCTTTAGTATCTCAACTGTGCCGACGGATCGACACAGTGCTCAAGGATGAGTGCTCAGGGACAATCGCAGGACGTGATTCATCAGGATGATGAAAGGGACAAAAGGGAATAGGGAAAAAATGTGGGCGGGTCAAACCGCCCCTTTTTTTGCCTTGAAAAAAGTGGCTGCAGCGGCGATTCATCGTTGAGCCGGTTACCCGAATCAAACGCAAAACGCCCAGGGCAATGGCCCTGGGCGTTTTGCGTTACAGACAGAAAACAGGTGCAGTGTGCGCCTGTTCCCGGGTCAGGCGTTACAGCGCTGGATAGTCGATGTACCCGGTAGGGCCTTTAGCATAGAAGGTCTGCGGGTCTGCTTCATTGAGCGGTGCATCGGCCTTCAGGCGTGCTGGCAGGTCCGGGTTGGCAATGAATGGCACACCGAACGCGACAGCATCGGCTTTACCCGCTGCGATCCAGGCATTGGCACTTTCTTTTGTGAAGCTCTCATTGACGATGTACGGGCCGCCAAAGGCTGCCTTGAGCTGTGGGCCGAGGCTGTCTGGCGCTTCATGCTCGCGGGCACAGATATAAGCGATACCGCGCTTGCCGAGTTCACGGGCGACATAGCCAAAGGTTTCAGCCAGATTGTCATCACCCATGTCGTGCAGGTCGGCACGTGGTGACAAGTGCACGCCAACCCGGCCGGCACCCCAGACATCAATGGCGGCATCGGTGACTTCGAGCAGCAGACGGGCGCGGTTCTCGATCGAGCCGCCGTACTGGTCGGTGCGCTTGTTGGTGCTGCTTTGCAGGAACTGATCGAGCAAGTAACCATTGGCACCATGGATTTCTACGCCGTCAAAGCCTGCGGCCTTGGCGTTCTCGGCGCCGGCACGGTAAGCCTCGACAATGTCTGCAATCTCGGCAGTTTCCAGTGCGCGTGGGGTGGGGAAATCCACCTTTGGACGCACCAGGCTTACATGGCCTTTAGCTGCAATGGCACTTGGTGCAACAGGGGCTTCGTCGTTCAGATACATCCCGTGGGAGATCCGGCCAACGTGCCACAACTGCAGCGCGATACGGCCACCGGCCGCGTGGACCGCCTTGGTGATGTTGCCCCAGCCGCGAACCTGGTCGGCAGACCAGATGCCGGGGGTGTCAGGGTAGCCGACGCCCATTGGCGTTACCGAAGTGGCTTCGCTCAGGATCAGCCCTGCCGACGCGCGCTGAACGTAATACTCAGCCATCAGCGCGTTTGGAACCCGCCCTTCATCGGCGCGGCAGCGGGTGAGGGGGGCCATGATGATGCGGTTAGGCAGTTCAAGGTCGCCCAGCTTGATCGGATCGAAAATCGTGGTCATTTATGCAGCCCTCTCAAGGATCAATGTGTGGCAGTGGCCAGTTCGGGATTGCCGTTCTGGCGAAAAGTAATCAGGGTGACCAGCAATGCCAGAACCGCCAGAACCGCGGCAGCCAGTGGCACGCTGGTGAGGCCGAAGCCGTGGGCAATCACGCTGCCGCCAACCCAGGCGCCCAGCGCGTTGCCGATGTTGAAAGCACCGATGTTCAGGGTGGATACCAGATTGGGGGCGGCCTTGCCGAAGGTCACGACGTTCACTTGTAGTGCGGGCACGGCGGCAAACGAAGCGGTGGCCCAGAGGAACAAAGTGATCTCGGTCGGAATCAGCGCGACACTGGTCCAGCTAAGAACGGTGGAAATAACCGCCATCGAGATGAACACGCCGATCAAGGTCGCGGCCAGACGCTTGTCTGCCAGCTTGCCGCCGATGATATTGCCCACGGTCAGGCCCAGGCCGATCAGCAACAAGGTCCAGGTCACACCGTTGGGCGAGACGCCGGTGACATCGCCCAGCAAGGGCGCGACATAGGTGAACAGAGTGAACATCGATGCGGAAAACAGCGCCGTCATGCTCAGAGAGAGCCAGATGCCAGCGCCCTTGAGTGCGGCCAGTTCGGCACGCATGTCGAGTTTCTCTTCGTCACGCTTGGCAGGCAGGAAGCGGATCAGGCCAATCAACGCCACCACGCCAATCACGGTCACCGCGAAAAACGTCGAACGCCATCCTGCCGCCTGACCGAGTGCGGTACCCAGGGGCACGCCCAACACATTGGCCAGGGTCAAACCGGTGAACATCAGCGCCACTGCCGAAGCGCGCTTGTTGGCCGGTACCAGGCCTGCAGCCACTACCGAGCCGATACCGAAGAACGCGCCGTGACAAAGGGCGGTTACCACACGGGCAAACATCAGCACGTTGTAATCACTGGCCAGTGCGCAGAGCAGGTTGCCGATGATAAATATCACCATCAGCGCCACCAGGGCTGCCTTACGCGGCAATTTGGCAGTTGCCAGCGCCATGAATGGCGCCCCGATAGCTACACCCAGTGCATAACCGGTGACGAGCCAGCCTGCGCCCGGGATCGACACACCAAGGTCCGCAGCGACATCGGGCAGCAACCCCATGATCACGAACTCGGTGGTCCCGATGGCGAAAGCGCTGAGCGCCAGAATGAGTAGCGAGAGGGGCATTGGAAATCCTTGTTAAAGCTCTTGGTTGATTGCGGCGAGGAAAGCCTTGATGGTTTCCTCATTGCGTTTGAAAAAGTGCCACTGGCCAACCTTCTGGCTGCTGATCAGACCAGCGCGTTGCAAGGTGGCCAGATGGGCGGAGACAGTGGATTGCGACAGGCCGAAACGTTGGTCGAACTGTCCGGCGCAGACGCCGTGTTCAGTGCTGTGATGCTGGTCGGGGAACTCCACTTGCGGGTTTTTAAGCAGGCAAATGATTTCTCGGCGTACTGGGTGTGCCAGCGCTTTTATTATTTCGTCGAGGTCGATCGGCATGGTGGTGGTGCTCATTGAAATGCAGCGTTATATCGCGAAGTTGCGAACTTTAAATCGTTATATCGCGATATACAAATACGATTTGCTTCTTGAATCAGCATAAATCGGTATATCGGGTTATAACGATATTGGTGTGGCAGTGTTAAACTGCTCGGCATGAATTATCTCGCACATCTGCACCTTGGCGGCCAGCGCCCTGACGAATTACTCGGAAGCCTGTATGGCGACTTTGTAAAAGGACGCCTGCAAGGCGTATACAGCCCTCAAATCGAATCTGCGATCCAGCTGCATCGAAGCATTGATGTATTTACCGATGCGCATCCCCTGGTCGATCAATCGCTGTCGCGATTCAGCCAGACCCGCCGGCGCTATGCCGGCATAGTGCTTGACGTTTTTTTCGACCATTGCCTGGCCCGGGACTGGGCGCAGTATGCCGAAGGTCCTCTGGACCGCTTTACCTCAGGTTTCTACCAGGTGCTGGTGACGCAGCCGCAATTGCCCAAACGTCTTGCCGCCATCGCGCCGCACATGGCGGCGGATGACTGGCTTGGCTCCTATCGGGATTTCGCGGTACTGGAACAAGTGTTCCGGGGCATTGCCCGACGTCTTTCGCGGCCAGAGGAACTGGCCGGGGCGATGGCGGATCTGCACGCGCTGTATGAGCCCCTCAGTGAGGATTTCCGGGCGTTTTATCCGCAGTTACAGACGTACGCCAGACAACAGCGCTCGCTGTTGCCCTAGTCGCCTGGGTTCAAGTGTCCTGCACGCAGATGCCAGCGCCGGCAGGCTCGCTTCTGCAGTGACGCGGCGCACCACTGAGCACTCGGCTTATCGCCTCCTGGGCTCTATAGGCCAGCACGGCACGTTCCTGCCGGTCACAGGCAATTGGCTCAAGCAGATGAATCTCGACGTCCGCCTGTTCATGGCTGAACAGACGCAATAAATGGGACAGCAAATCATAGTTGCCAATGAAGGGTGCTATCCGGTCGACCTCGCCATTGCGCAAGTAACGAATCGCAACCGGTTGCAGCGCCACCCGACTTTCAATGGCCGCCGACAGCAAACGCCCATGAAACGTGCGTACGGAGCGTCCATCGGTAGTGGTGCCTTCGGGAAACATCAGCAGCGGCAGTTGTTGTTGCAGATGCCGGCTCATTTGCTGGCGAACCAGCTGGCTGTCGCCCGCGCCCCGGCGAATGAACAGGCTGCCTGCCTTGGCGGCCAGCCAGCCAGCCACTGGCCAGCCGCGAACCTCGGCCTTGGACAGGAAAGACAGTGGCGTCAGTTTTCCGAGCAGGGCAATGTCGGTCCATGACACATGGTTACTGACCCACAGCATCGGCGTTGCAGGCACCTCGCCCACCAGGGTGACGCGAAAGGGCAGGGCAGCACACAGGCGGGTCATGAAAAATTGCGACCAGCGCTGTCGACGGGCCATCGTACTGTCCAGGTGCAAGCGCTCCATCAGCCCGAACAGACTCGCCATGCCCAGGCCCAGACTGACCACGGCGAGAACCCGTACTACCCGGCCATACTGGCGCAGGCGCTGCATTACACGGCCGCCTTGAAATGGCGGGCATATCGTGGGCACAACTCGTCACGCTTGAGCAGGATGAAGACGTCGGCGACCTGAAAATCTTCATCCCAGCACGGCTCGCCACAGATCTTTGCACCCAGGCGCATGTAGGCCTTGAGCAGTGGCGGCATTTCGGTGATGACGTTGGCTGGAATATCCAGGGCCGGCAGCGGTTTTTTAGGTACTGCACGCAAGTGCACGGTACTCAGGTAGCGTTCACGCAGACGCTGCATGATCGCCTGGGCCTGGACGCCGCCGTCTTGCATCGGAATGCTCGCGCACCCCATCAGGTAGTGGTAATCGCCCTGATTGAGGACCTCGGCCAATTCACCCCAGAGCACGGCGATGGTGCCGCCATTGCGGTAGGCCGGGTCGACACAGGTTCTGCCGATCTCCAGCACTGAGCCTTGCAGGTGCGCCAGCCCGTGAAGGCTGAATTCTTCTTCGCTGTAAAAATGGCCGATGTTCAGCGCCGCACAATGATCGAGCAGGCGGGTGGTGGCTACCAGTTGGCCGCTATTGAGGTCACGAACGCCGATATGCTCGCAATGGGCGTCGTAATCATCCTCATCCAGTTCGTGTTCGGCACTCTTGAGTTTTGCCTTCAGCTCGCCGCCAAATACGCGAAAGCGCAGGGCTTGAGCTTCACGCAAGGCGCCGGGGCCGATCAGACGTTCTGCCTTCAGGCGTCGTTCTTGAACCGTGTCGCGGATACGGACGAGCTGGGACATTGCGAATCTCCGTGCAGACATGGTGCCTGCCTTGGTTTTCTGCCAATCGACTGAGGGGTGCAACTTCAGGCTAGGCAGGTGCAATGTCATCACCGTGACGTTTGGGTGATGCTTGTATGACAGGCTCTATGGGAGTGCTTTACTGGAGGAACTGTAGGATCGGATAAGCGTCCTAAGGCTGTATGAAAATTTTCCGCCACAGCACTTGCAAGTACCCGGACTCGGGGTAATGTTCGCCCACGTTTATCTGCCTATGAGTTTTTATGTTCAAAGCGTTTTTATCTTCTGCCTGCGCCCTGTGCCTGACCCTCGGCGTGAGCCTGTCTGCCCAGGCCAACTGGTACCTGGACGGTGAGTCCTCAAGGCTGTCATTTATCACCACGCAAAATGCCAATGTCGCCGACCTGCATCGTTTTTTAGTGCTGCACGGCAAGGTCGATCCTAAAGGCCGCGCGCAATTGCGGATCGAAATGGACTCGGTCAACAGTGCGGTGCCGTTGCGCGATGAGCGCATGCGCGACCTGTTGTTCGATTTCAAAAACTTCCCGGAAGCGCAAATCACCGCGCAGATCGATCTGCAGCCCATCAATGACCTGGCCAATGGTGCGCAACTGGAACTGCACTTGCCGGTCACGGTAAGCCTGCGTGGCAAGCAGCACACCTACGAAGCCGAACTCTTGGCCACCCGTCTTGATGAGCGGCGTTTTCAAGTGGTGACACTTGAACCGCTGATGCTGCAGGCCGAAGACTTTGGCTTGCAACCCCAGCTTGAAACCCTGCGGAAAATGGCCGGCTTGTCGGCCATCAGTTTTTCAGTACCGGTGGGTGCGGTGCTGATTTTCACGGCCCGCTGATATGGCTGGCGCAGTGTTTCCATGGCGCAGCGCCAATCAATTCGAGTTGCTGATCGACGGCCCGCAATTTTTCCCTCGCATGCTGGCGGCTATCGACCAGGCGCAGGTACATGTCGATCTGGAACTGTATCTGGTGGAGGCCGGCGACTGTGCCGAAGCCATAGTCCAGGCCCTGGAACAGGCGGCCCGGCGCGAAGTGCGGGTGCGTTGTCTGTTTGACGGATACGGCAGTCTGGCGTTTACCCCGGGCTTGCGGCGCAGACTGACCGATGCGGGGGTAGAGCTCAGGTTTTACAACCGGTTGAGCTGGCGCCGGGGCCTGAACAACCTGTATCGCGATCATCGCAAGCTATTGCTGGTGGATCATCAATTGGCCGTGGTCGGTGGCACCGGGGTGACCGATGAGTTTTGGCAGCCCGGCCAAAACACCTGCGACTGGCATGAAGTCATGGTCGCCATCCAGGGGCCGTTGGTGCAGGACTGGCAGATGCTGTTTGATCGCCAGTGGCGCGCCAATATCAGCCGTAAGGCCTGGAAACCTGCAACGCACTTCGGTTTGCCGCGTTTGCCGCGGGTCCCCGATGAAGGTCAAGGTATGGGGCGCGTGGCTTATGCCGATGCCCACCAGCATCGCGATATTCTGCAATCGCTGGTGCGTGGGATTAACAGTGCGCAACATCGCATCTGGCTTGCCACCCCCTATTTTTTGCCCACCTGGAGCGTTCGTCGCTCGCTGCGTCGTGCGGCGAACAGGGGCGTCGATGTGCGCTTGTTGCTGACCGGGCCGCGTACCGATCATCCGTCAGTACGCTATGCCGGGCATCGTTACTACCCGCGGCTACTCAAATCCGGGGTGCAGATATTTGAATACCAGCCGTGCTTTTTACATCTGAAAATGGTCCTGATCGACGATTGGGTGAGTATTGGCTCGTGCAACTTCGACCACTGGAATTTGCGCTTTAACCTTGAGGCCAATCTGGAGGCGCTGGACCCGGTGCTGACTCAGGCAGTGGCCGCCAGTTTTGTCACCGACTTCGCCCAGAGCATGCCCATCAGCCTGCAAGCCTGGCAGTCACGTCCTCTATGGCGACGGGTCAAACAGCGAATCTGGGGCTGGGTTGACCGTCTGGTGGTCAACGTTCTGGGGCGCCGCCACTAGCTGGCAAAACCCGCGTTGAGGGTTTTGTTGAGCCCTATGCAAATTTTTCCCGTGCATTCGGTTACAGAGCGCTGCCTAACGTGCAGAATCTTGCCACCTCGCGGGCCAATGGACAGCCTGAGGCACGATTTTTCTGGAGCGTTTTGCATGACACTTTCGTTGTTACTGGCGGTACTGGCTTCTGGCTTTATCTATGGCATCACCCCGGGCCCCGGGGTGCTGGCGGTTTTCGGGATTGGCGCCGCCCGCGGTCGACGTGCCGGGGCCGGATTTCTATGCGGGCATTTGCTGGGTGACGTGATCTGGTGCAGCACTGCCCTGATTGCCATTGTCGGGGCGCGGGAGTTTGGCAGTACCGCATTCAACATTCTGGGCTTGCTCAGCGGTCTTTATCTGTTCTGGCTGGGGCTGCGTGCAGTGCGCGCCCAGCCTGGCAACGAGGCCCGGCAAGGCCCTGCGCGCCAGCCCTTTGCCCACGGCATTCTGTTTGGCCTGACCAACCCCAAGGCCTACCCCGTTGCGGTGGCCACCTTCACTGCGCTGCTGTCCAGTCGTGCCGAACTGCTGACCTGGTCAATGCTGCCGTGGCTGATTGTGTTGAGCTTTTTGGGGGGCGCGGCAGCTTATGTAATTCTGATTGGCATTGTTGGCGCCGGGCACGTGCGGGCGCTGTATCAACGCCATGAACGACTGATTACCCGGCTGTGTGGCGTGATGTTCATCGGTTTTGCCATCAGCGCCCTGATGCATGCCTTGCCAGGGTTGCTGGCAAGTATCCGCTGAGGGGGGCGCTGGCAAGGCCGCCGCTATTGATAGCACCGCAGTGGTCGACAACCGCAGGCGAAGGCAAGTGACTCACCTTCGCCCTGGTTGAATACTCAGGCCCGGACCAGATCGCTGTCAGGGGCGCCGGCTGTTTCCTTGCGCACTACACGGTACAAGAGGCTGCAAACCATGAAGCCAATGACGGCAAACAGGCTCATCAGGCTGAACACATAGTTGTAGCCTTGCTGGCCCGGGAAGTGGTCCAGGATCGAACCGTAAATCACGTAGGCAAACATGCCGGGCGCATAGCCGATCAGACAGGCAATTCCGAAGGCCGAGCCGGTGATGCGCTGAGGAATCCCCACCTCGCTCATGGGAGCCCAGAACACGCCGCGCATGGTGAAAACAATCAGCGCGAACGAGAGGGTGGCGGCCATGCCGATATAAATGAAGTGTTCGCCTTTGGGCACCAGCAACACCGCGGCCATGGCGGGAATCAGGGCCAGGAACGCCCATTTCAGATAGCGCGACGGGCTCTTGAAATACTTGTCTGCCATGAAACCGCCCGCCGGCCCGCCCAGAATCTTGAGGAAGTATTGGTTGATGATGCCGTAGGCACCGACCAGTGCCACGGGCAGTTCGTATATATCCTTTAAGTAGGGAATGAAATAGGTCAGGCCGCAGTAGACGATATAGACCATGAACACGTTGAAGCTGACCAGCCAGATCCCCGGAATCCGAATGGCTTCAAGCAATCCGGACATACCCGACAGGCTGTCCTCTTTCTTGGGGGCGGGGGCTGTCTTGCTGTCTCGCAGCAGGAACCAAGTGATGATCCCGGCAAAGATATCGACCAGAGAATAGAAGACGATGGCCGATTTCAGGCCTGCTTCGCCCGAGCCCATGGCAACGAACACCCCCAGGGCTGAAAACGCCACGAGTGTATCGACGATGCCCCTGCCGCCCTCCAGAAAACCGAACATGCGGCCTTGTTCGCCTTCCTCGCCAAGATTGCGCACAGCCTTGAGCAGGGCAGGCCAATAGATACAGTCAGCGCAGACTGCCAGCAGGCAGAACACGATCAGCATCTTGTCGAAGCCGGGAAAGGTGGCCAGGTAAAGTCCCAGACTGCCTGTCCCGATCAACCCCAGGGGAATCAGTTTACGTGTGGCAAAGCGGTCCGCCAGATAACCGCCGACCACGAATAACGCTGTGGCGATGATAGCGTTGGCACTCAGTAACGTGCCCAGTTGGGTATGGCTCAGCCCCATGTATTGCTGGATGGGAACGTAAAAGGCATCTTTCAGGCTGGCGAGTTTATAGATGGTTCCGCCGCCAAGAATGAGGACGAGGAAACGCAGCCATTTGGCTTTTGTCTGTGCGGTCATTTTTGTTTTCCACAGAAAGTAACGTGACGTTTTGGCGAGTGTGGTGCGGGGTCAGGCACAGACCGGCGTATCCGCCAGTGTCAGTTGTGCCAGAACCTTCAGCTCACCGAGCAGGCCGCGCACATAGCGAATCTGGTTGTTCGCCCACTGGTGCTCTGCAGCCATCATGCGTTCGGCGCAAAACCCCGGCGGCAGTGCCGTTTCACTCATTTGCCGGTACTCGATGAAAGGGTCTTGTGTCTCATCCGACTGGCGGAAGGCGGGGGCGGCGTAGTGATTTTCCTGCTCAAGAATAAAGGCGATAACCTGCGGCTCATGCTCGCCGAGCATCAGCAGCTCGAACATCATGCGCGCACTTGGCAGGTGATCTTCGGCCCCCCCTTGCAGCACCCCGTAATGGCCGAAACCATTTTTCTCGGGCACCACGCGTACCCCTTTCATGTGCACCTGGCGGATGTGCGCAGACAACTGCTTCAGGGCCGTCAAGGGTTGCTCGCAGGCATTGATCATATTGCCGAAGTCGAACAACGCATGCAGGCGGGGGTGATCCAGGCGGCTGAGCAACTGGGCGATTTCATGGCTTTTCAACTCTTCATGCTGCTCAAAGTCGAAGAACAGATCGTGCAGGTCTGCCTGTTGCGTCAGATAGCGCAGATCCTCCTCGATCAGTGCCATTACCCGTGACAGATGACCTTCATAACGCGCATAGACCCGGATGTTGCGAGTGCCGATAGCCTTGGCGATGGCGATAACCTGATCCACGTCTTCTTTGCGGGTGCTGCTGATCTCCAGATGTATGTCCAGGCCCAGCGTTGCTGCCTTATGGGAAAACTCCTGAAGCTGCTGCGGGTTCATGTTACTCAGGCTGTTGGCCTCGCCATCCAGCAGATGCAGGCTCAGGCCTTGCAACTCATGGCGCCAGGCGAAGTCCAGCAGTTCAGCGGGCTTGACCCGACCGTGGGTCAGGTTGGTCAGCAAGGGATAGGCATGGGCGAACAGACGCATGCGCTCCAGGCGATCGATAAGCTTGCTGGCCAGTTGCGCAGTCAACAGTGGAGGCGGGCAGTCGCTGCGGCTGTTGTGGCTTAGCAGGGAGTTGAAGCGTGCTTGAATACAGTTCATTAGAATTATTCCTGGTACAGGCACCGAATCGGTCGGTAAGGCCTTTATCGCACCAGAGTGGTTCTACCAATAGAGCCATTATTTTTTAATTCTTATGACCACTTTCAGCCTCTGTTTCACCGGGGCCTGCCTGCTCACAGAGCGTGGCCCATCTTCAGCAGCGCCTGAGCCAGCGCCTCGACTTTTTCTGTGGCCTGTTCGATCGGGGTTCCGGCAAAGCCGATAAGCAGTCCGGGCGGCAAGTAACGTTTCACGCAGTAGTCGCTCAAGGCATAGGTATGGATCTGGTGTCGGGCCAGCTCCTTGGCAATGACCGCGTCATCCAGTCCGGGGTCAAGCCAGGCAATGACATGCATGCCGACATTGACCGGCTTCACGTCCATGAAATTGCCCAGCCGCTGTTTCAGTGCCTGTATCAGGCAGTCCTGGCGCGACTGGTAAAGAGCGCGCATACGCCGGATATGGCCAAGGAAATGACCTTCGCGGATGAAGTCGGCCGTGACCGCTTGCAGCTGGGTCGACGGGCTGCGGTCCATGACCGCGCGCATGGCACAGAAGGGCTCCACCAGTGCCTGGGGCAGTATCACGTAGCCCAGGCGCAAGGAAGGGTAGAGCACCTTGCTGAAGGTGCCGACGTAGATGACACGGGACCACTGGTCCATGGCGTAAAGAGCGGGCAGTGGCTTTGCGCAATAGGTGAATTCGCTGTCGCAGTCGTCCTCGATGATCCAGCGATGGCCACGATTTGCCCACTCGATCAATTCCTGGCGCCGGCCGTAGCTCATGGTAATGCCCAGCGGGTGCTGGCGTGACGGCGTGGTGAACGCAAGACGAGCCTCAGGGCATTCTTGAAGGCCTTGCTGCAGATCGATTCCCTGGTCGTCGATACGCAATGGCACCACCCGGCAACCCTGGGCCTGCAGGGCAATGCGCGCCGAGATATGACCGGGGTCTTCCATCCAGATACTGTCCTGCGGATCGAGCAGCAACATGCCCAGCAGGTTGAACGCCTGCTGGGCACCCGAGACGATCACCACCTGGCCGGCATCGCACTCGATACCGCGAGCGTCATAGACATACTCGGCAATCGCTTCGCGCAGTTGCAGCAAACCCTTTACTTCGCCGTAACCCAATATGGCTTTGGTCGGCTGGCACAGGTGCCGGTTCATCAGGCGCTTCCAGACGTGCAGCGGAAAGGCATCGAACGCGACCTGACTGGGCAGGAAAGATGTCGGGCAGTCCGGCTCCCAGGCCTGGTAGGAGACGCCGTTGAAATGGTCGCTACGCATGGACAGCACAGATTGGCTCAAGTGTGACAGGCGCGGCGGTCTGGGCGGCTCGTCAGGGGCGGCTTCACGGTTCTCCCATTCCGCGCAGACATAGGTACCGGCACCGGGGCGTGAGACCAGAAAACTTTCAGCGATCAGCAGGTCGAAGGCATTGAGGATGGTAATCCGTGACAGCCCCTGTTCTTTGCACAGGGTCCGGGTGGAGGGCAGGCGGGTGCCTCCTTGCAGCCGGCCGGCGAGGATTTGCTGGCGAATCTGCAAGTACAGCTGACGGTACAGGGGGGTTGAGCTGGTGCGGTCCAGCGTGAGGCCGGTCAGGAGCCGACCGCCGGGGGATTTCATGGTCTGTTTGCCTCTATTGTTCTTATTGCGCCCTCAGGCACTGAGGGGCGCCATTATGTTGCACGGACCGGCGCAGCAAAACCCGTCTGCACAAGAGTGCGCGAGGTGTCGGCGACACTGTGTTCAAGGCTGGACCTCTTGCCGTGCGGTGGCCGCCAGGTCCTCAAGGAATACCCGCAAAATCGGTGACGGGGCAACGCCGCGCCGGGTGATGACATCGAACGGCGACTTCAAGTGCAGGCTCATCGGGGCCAATTGTTGCATCTCACCGGTATTGACCCACTGAGCGGCAAAGTGGATGGGCAGAAACCCCAGATAAGCACCGGAGATGATCAGGATCGCCAGCGCCTCGATGTTGTCTACGGTGGCGGCGGCCTTGCTCACACCCAGTCGGTCCAGGTCGTGCTGCTGCATGAAGCCCCGGGCTACGATTCGACTCTCGCTGATCTCTTCAAGCAGTTCGGCATTCTCTGCGGTACTGCCGTGCAAGGGATGGCGCCGCCCGCAATACAGTCCGAGGGCCTCCTGGTACAGGGGTAAATAGTCCAGCCCCGAGACGTGATTCGGGAAGTGCCCGATGGCCAGATGCAGGCGGTTGTCCAGCACCCGTTCTTCGAGTTCGGCAGGGGTCCCGACATACACATTGAGGTGAACATCGTGGCCTCTGGAAACGAAGCGCTGGGTGGTTTTCGGCAGGGGAGAATCGGGGTCGGTAATGGTTGAGTCAATGATGCCCAGGTTCAGCTTGCCGGTGATCTTCTGCTTGAGCACATCGGCATCCAGGCAGAAGTCATCTACGGCGGCCAGCAGCCGCCGGGTAGATTCGAAAATCGCCACGCCCTGTTCTGTAATGCGAAAGCCGCTGCGCCCGCGCTGACAGAGCTTGACCCCAAGACGGGTTTCCAGATGGGTCATCTGTTCGCTGATGGTCGACTGGCCGATATTCAGCGCTGCTTGAGCCGCAGAGAAGCCGCCGCATTTGACGATCTCGGCGAATACTCTGAGCAGCTTCAGGTCCACGGTATGTAGCTGATTCAACCGGTCCTCTCCCTATCGATGCATCGGATCTGCCGATATATGTATCGGATGATTAGCATTTTTTCTATGAAAAGCTGCGCTCATAGTCACTCCAGCGCCAGGCACTTACCAGTGCGCCCCCATGGCAATAACAAGAATTGGAGATAGATCGATATGTCTAGCAATGGATATGAGTCCGGCCGTTTGAACCTTCCGTTTGTAGGGCATTGCACGTTCGGTAAATCCCCGGTCTGTACTGATTGGGAAACCCTGGATGCCGATGTCGCCATCCTCGGCGCACCCAATGACATGGGTACACAGTGGCGTTCGGGCGCCCGTTTTGGGCCGCGCGGGATTCGCGAGGCATCGACCCTGTTTTCTTTCGGTCATGCCGGTGCCTACGATCACGAAGATGACGTGATGTACCTTACCTCCCAGGACGTGCGCATGGTCGATGTGGGGGATGCGGATATCGTCCACACCGATATGAAAGCGAGTAATGACAATATCGAGTTTGCGGTCCGCAAGATTCTCGAGTCAGGCGCAATGCCTGTGGTCCTGGGCGGCGACCACTCGGTTCACGCCCCGGTCATCAAGGCCTTCGAAGGCAAAGGGCCTATTCATATCGTGCACTTTGATGCGCATCTGGACTTTGTTGATGAGCGTCATGGGGTTCGCTACGGCCACGGCAACCCGCTGCGCCGCGCTTCAGAAATGAACCATATCGTCGGCATGACCCAGATGGGCATCCGCAACGTTTCGTCCTCCAACCGCGATGACTATGAAGCGGCCCACGCTGCCGGCTCAAAAATCCTCTCGGTGCGCGATGTCCGTCGCCTGGGTACCGAGGGCGTTCTGGAGCTGATCCCTCAGGGGGTCAAGTACTACATCACCATCGACATTGACGGTTTCGACCCTTCGATCGCCCCGGGCACAGGCACGCCGAGCCATGGCGGCTTTCTGTACTACGAGGTGCTGGAGATTATTCAGGCGCTGGCCAAGCGCAGCAAAGGCAACATCATCGGCATGGACCTGGTGGAGGTCGCTCCGGTGTATGACCCGGCGGGCGTGACGTCGATTCTTGCCGCGCAACTGCTGCTCAACAGCATCGGTTTTATCTACCACGAACGGGCCAAGGCCCGCGCACTCTGAAACACCAGTGCCGGGGGCTTGCGTGCAGCTCCGGATTGAGTCTTGAACCCAGGAGGCCTGGCGCGATGTCTGACGCCCTGCCCGAGAGAATAATAATGGACACGACGGTCAAGCAGTACTTGCAGAAATTCGGCTTGAGCGAAGCCACCCAGGCTTTTCTCGGCAAACAGCAGAAGATGTTTATTGGTGGTGAATGGGTCGAGGCCAGCGACAAACAAACCTCGGATGTCATCGAGCCCTCTACCGGGGGCTTTCTGACCCGTGTTCCCATGGGCACCGCGGCCGATCTGGACCGCGCCGTGCAAGCCGCCCGGGCCCAGTTTGACGGTGGCCCGTGGCGTCAGGTCAAACCGCTGGAACGTGAGCGGATGCTGCATCGGCTGGCAGAACTGATTGAGCTCCATGGCGATGAGTTGGCTGAAATCGAGTCGATCGACATGGGCAAGTCGGTGGTCGCGGCACGGGCAGTGGATGTGCAAGGCACAGTGGATACCCTGCGTTACTTTGCAGGCTGGGCCACGAAAATCCACGGCCGTACCGTTGAACCGTCGCTGCCCGGTAATTATCTGGCCTACACCCGTAAAGAGCCGATCGGGGTGGTGGGCGCTATCGTGCCGTGGAACTTCCCTCTGCAAACCATGGCCTGGAAACTCGGCGCGGCACTGGCAGCCGGCTGCACCATAGTGGTCAAACCGGCTGAATTGACTTCGCTGTCGGCCCTGCGCTTCGCTGAGCTGGTGCAGGAAGCGGGCATCCCGGATGGTGTGATCAATATCGTCACCGGACGGGGAAGTGTGGTGGGTGCCGCGATGGCGACGCATCCGGGCATCGACAAACTGACCTTCACCGGTTCGACGCCGGTCGGCCGCACCGTCGGCCAGGCGGCGCTGGGCGACATGAAGCGCCTGACCCTGGAGCTGGGGGGGAAATCCCCGGTAATCGTTCTCGCGGACGCCGACGTGCCTGCCGCGGCGCAAGCGATTGCCAACGGGGTGTTCTTCAACTCGGGCCAGGTGTGCGACGCCGGCACCCGGGCCTACGTCCATCGCAGCATTTACGACAGCTTTTTGCGTGAACTGATCGCCTGTACCCGCGCACTGAAAATGGCCCCCGGGCTGGACCCGGACTGCTTTATCAGCCCGCTGGTATCGCAACAGCAGAAGCAACGGGTACTGGACTACATCGCCCTCGGCAAGCGTGAGGGGGCCGAGCTGGTATACGGCGGCCAGCCGGTCGACGGGCCGGGCTACTTCGTGGAGCCGACGATCTTTGCCCATTGTCGCAACGACATGCAGATCGTCCAGGAAGAGATTTTCGGCCCCGTGCTGGTCACGGCTGCGTTCGATGATGATGAGCAAGCGCTGGCGCTGGCCAACGACTCTTCCTATGGCCTGGCTGCAGCCCTGTACTCCAACGACCTGGGCCGGGTGCACAGCCTGATCCCGCGTCTGCGGGCCGGGATGGTCTATGTCAACGGCCACGGCACCATCGATCCTTCGATGCCGTTTGGTGGCTACAAGCAGTCCGGTTTTGGCAAGGATCTGGGGGCTGAACAGCTCGATCACCTGCTGGAAACCAAAGCCGTGTGGATAACGCTGCCCTGAGTGTCGATTGACACTCCTGTGCACCGGGCGGCTGTCACAACCCTGATAAAGGGCGACAGCTCGCCCCGGGGCAGGGCAGTTATCGGGTCATGATCTTCACTACTTCTGCGAGTACATCATGCACACACCACCCTCATCGGCTGTTGAAGGGCACTCAATCGATTTCATTCCCGAAAATGAGCGCACCGACAAACTTTCCAGCTAGGGACCTTTCTGGTTTCTCGGCAACTTCACCTTTTTCACCATGACCATCGGCTTTGTAGGGCCCAGTGTTGGCTTGAGCGCCCTATGGACGATTCTGGCCGGAACGCTGGGCATCATGTTTGGCACCTTGTTCATGGCCTTCCACGGTTCCCAGGGGCCGCACCTGGGGTTGCCGCAGATGATCCAGTCGCGGGCCCAGTTCGGCTATCGCGGGGTGATTCTGGCGCTGCTGGCGACGCTGTTTGTGTTCGCCGGTTTCAATATCGTCAACCTGGTGTTGATGATGCAGGGCCTCAAGGAACTGTTCGGTTTTGATCCGCTGACGGTTGCGCTGGTGGTGACGGTGCCGGCGACAGTCCTGGCAATCCTGGGGCATGACTGGATGCATCGCAGTTTTAAATGGGCCCTGTTTCTGTCAATTCCCCTGTACGGGCTGGTGACACTGGCGGTGCTGATGAATTGGGTGCCCGACACGCCGCTGCCACTGCTCGCTATCGGCGAGGTCGAGGCACCGCCCCTGGGTTTTAACTGGACCGGCTTTATCACCCAGTTTGCCGCGGCGGCCAGTTACAACATCGCCTATGCGCCGTATGTGTCCGATTATTCGCGTTACCTGCCGAAGAATACCCATAGCGGCAAGTTGATTGCCGTGGTGTTTCTCGGTGCCTCGCTGTCGGGTGCCTGGATGATTGCGGTGGGCGCCTGGCTGGCCGATCACCTGCATGCCACCAACGTTCTGGTGGCCCTGTCGCAAGTGGGCAATACCGTCTCGTCCGTGATGGGCATCGTGGTGGTCGGCGTCACCATCCTGGTGTTTCTGCCGGTCATGGCCATGAACATCTACAGCGCGAAGCTGACCACCCTGACCTGCGTCGACTCCATCAGGCATATCGAACCGACGCGCAAGGCACGGGTGCTGGCGATCATTTTCGTGATCCTGCTGCAGCTGGGTGTATCGCTGGGGCTGCAGGACTCTGACAAGGGCCTGTCGGTATTGGGCATCTACCTGGTGGTGATGCTGTATTTCCTGGTGCCCTGGACTGCGGTGAACTTGACGGACTACTTCTTTGTGCGCAAGGGGCGCTACGCCATCCCGCATTTCTTCATGGCCCGCGACAGTCTTTACGGCAGCTGGGGCCTGCGCGGCCTTGCGTCGTATGCCATTGGTTTCGTCGCAATGATCCCGTTTTTCTACATCTTCGATGGCGTGGCCCAGAAAGAAGTGTTTGTCGGCCCGCTGGCCAAAGCCCTGGGCAATATCGACGTTGCCTGGCTGGTCGGGCTGATCGTGTCCGGCCTGACGTACTTCTGGCTCAGCCGCTCGATTGATCTCAATCATGAAGAGCGGGTCATTCAGGACATCGAACAGACGCATCCGCATTACAGCACCGGGGACCCAGGGGCGGCGGTCATGCCAATGCCGGTACCACTTGTGCCGCTGGTCAGTGAAACGAGTATTTGGAGATAACCATGAACAATAAAAAATATGACTACATCATCATTGGCGCGGGCTCTGCCGGGTGCGTGCTGGCCAACCGTCTGACCGAAGATGCGGACGTAGAGGTGCTGGTCCTGGAGTTCGGCGGCAGTGATCGCAGCGTGATGATTCAGATGCCGAGCGCTTTTTCGATGCCCATGAACACCACCCGCTACAACTGGCGCTACGAAACCGAGCCGGAGCCTTACCTCGACGGACGTCGCATTCACTGTCCGCGCGGCAAGGTGCTGGGGGGCTCATCCTCCATCAACGGACTGGTCTATATCCGCGGGCATGCCTATGACTTTGATGAATGGGAGTCCCTGGGTGCCGAAGGCTGGGGCTACCGTAATTGCCTGCCGTATTTCAAGCGTGCCGAGAGCTGTGATGCCGGCGGTGATGCTTATCGCGGCGGCAGCGGCCCGTTGCATACCAGCAGTGGCAACAAAATGAAGAACCCGCTGTACGGGGCGTGGGTCGATGCCGGTGAAGAGGCGGGTTACATCAAGACCGACGACTGCAACGGTTATATGCAGGAAGGCTTTGGTGCCATGCATATGACGGTCAAGGACGGGGTTCGATGCTCCACGGCCAACGCTTATTTACGCCCGGCCATGGAGCGTCCCAACCTGACGGTGATCACCCGGGCGATGACGCGCCAGATCGTGCTCGACGGCAAGCGTGCAGTGGGGGTGAGCTACGACCACGGCGGCCAGACCCATACCGTGCGCTGCTCCCGGGAAGTACTGATCTCGGCGGGGCCCATCGGTTCGCCGCACCTGTTGCAACGCTCGGGTATCGGTCCGGCTGCGGTACTGAACAAGGCCGGGGTGGTGGTCAGGCATGATCTGCCCGGGGTCGGCGAAAACTTGCAGGACCACTCGGAAATCTACATTCAGTACGCCTGCAAAGAACCGGTGACCCTGAACAGTAAAATGGACCCGCTGAGCAAGTTGATGATCGGTTTGCGCTGGCTGGTCTGCAAGGATGGGCTGGGTGCAACCAACCACTTTGAAGCCGGCGGTTTCATTCGTTCGGGGCAAGGTTTGCGCTGGCCGGACATTCAGTTTCATTTTTTGCCGGCGGCCATGCGTTATGACGGTAAAAAGCCGATCAAGGGGCACGGCTTCATGGTGCTCACCGGGCCGAACAAACCCAAGAGCCGTGGCCATGTTCGAATTCGCTCGGCTGACCCTTACGAGCATCCCGAAATTATCTTCAACTATTTGCAGCGTGAAGAGGACCGCGAGGGGTTCCGTCGCTGTGTGCGGCTGACCCGGGAAATCATCGGCCAGCCGGCGATGGACCGCTTCCGTGAGAGCGAAATCGCTCCGGGGCCGAATGTGAACACTGATGCCGAGATTGACCAGTTCGTACGTGAGAACCTTGAAAGCACCTACCATCCGTGCGGCTCGTGTCGTATGGGTGAAGACGACATGGCAGTGGTGGACTCACAACTACGGGTACGCGGGATTGAGGGGCTGCGGGTAATCGATTCATCGGTCTTTCCAACCGAACCCAACGGCAACCTCAACGCCCCGACCATCATGCTTGCCGAGCGGGCCGCAGATCTGGTTCGCGGGTGCGGGATGTTGCCTGAATCCGATGTGGTGGTGGGCCTGGCTGCGCAGTGGGAAACCAGCCAGCGGCCTTCGGCACCAGTGAGAAATGTCAGGGTTTAAATCTTCAATGTGCTGTGCAGCAAGTGCGTCGTGGCTTGCTGCCGGCCATGAACCAGGCTCGCGAAACTGCCGCGTCAGGCTGACGGGGTGAGCTTGCAGGGAAGGTGTTGCTCTGATGAGCACAACAGCGTTTTGGTTTCAGATGTTCGGGGGGGAGTTTGCTGCGTTTGCATGGAAGCAAAAGTGGAGCGGGTAGAGGGAATCGAACCCTCAACTAAAGCTTGGGAAGCTTTCGTTTTGCCACTAAACTATACCCGCTCAGAGCGGCTGACTTTGTACCAGAAGTCGGCCTTGATGAGAAGTTTTTATTCCTGAAATTGTAAATTTCAAGCGCATTCATTCCCTCTCTTACCCTTGGCACTGCATCAGCGGCTCGCTGCCAGATGCTCAGCGTGTGCCGGCTGCAGAAAACCGAGCATGGCGGCCTTGCTGATATGGCTCGCTGATTTGTGCTCCATATCCAGAAAGTGCCCGGTGTTTTCCAGGCGAACAAACTGACTGTTCTCAATCGATTGGACAAAGTGTTGCGCGTCGCTGGCCGAGGTGTACTCATCCCATGCGCCATTGATGAACAGCACCGGGATCTCGATACCGCTGGCCGTATCAAGCAAGCACGGCTGGTCACAGGTCAGAACCTGTTCGATGTGAAAATGCATTTGTGCGTACTCGTGCTCGGCCAGGCTGCTGACGTGTTTAAAGTTGAAGCGCTTGAACAGCGAGGGTAAATGCTTGCCCAGGGTATCGTTGACCAGGTTGCCCACTTGTGTGCGGTTGCAGTCAGCAAGGCAGCGCCGGCCACGCTCCAGGTAGTCGCGCATGGGCCCGTTGATGAGGGGTGAAAATGAACTGATCACGGCCTTCTCGATGCGCCGTGGTGTGCACGCCAGGGCTGTCAGCGCGGCAGTTCCGCCCCACGAAAACGACATCAGGTAATTCGCCGAAAAATGCTCGATCAACTCCAGAAGCATTTGCGCTTCAAGTTCCTTGGTCAGCATTTTCTGATGCCGGTTGTGCGGTTTTGATTTGCCGGCATAGGGCTGGTCGTAGAGCACGACGTTCAGATGCGGGTGCAGATTCTTCACGGTCTGGGCAAACGAGGCGGTGGTGGCCATGGAGCCGTTGACCAGAATAATGGTGTTTTCGGCAGTATCCGAGCGATAGAACTCGGTGTGAATTCGATATTGACCTTGAACATCGAGCACTTTGATTTCGGGCTTGAGCATGGCGTCAGACTCCAGTGAACCGAGTGTCGGCAAGACCGAGGATGCACCGGCTATATGACAGTCATGCGGACACGGGGTCAGAACAGATCGACTTCCTGGGGGCTCAGGGGCCGGTACTGGCCGGGGGCGAGCTGGCTGTCGAGCTGCAATGGCCCGATGCTCTCCCGGTGCAGGTGAACAACCTTGTTGTTGAAGTAGCCAAACATGCGTTTGACCTGATGGTAGCGTCCTTCAACGATACTCAGGCGTGCACTGCAAGGGCCCAGCAGTTCGAGCCCGGCGGGTTGTGTTGTCAGGTCTTCATAGGCGAAATAGACCCCTTCATTGAACCTGGAGACATACTCCTGGCCTATGACTTGTTCTGTCTCAACGTAATACACCTTGGGCAGTTTGGTCTGCGGCTGGGTCAGACGGCGTGACCATTGCCCGTCATTGGTAATCAGCATCAACCCGCTGGTATTGAAGTCCAGCCGGCCAGCAATATGCAGTTCCTGCTTGTCCGGTTCATCCAGCAGATCGAGGACTGTCGGATGTTCCGGGTCCTGGGTGGCGCTGACGCAACCGGGGGGTTTATGCAGCATGAAATACCGCGCAGGTTTGCCAGCCTGCAGCAGCACGTCATCACATTCAATGCGACTGAAAGCCCGTATTTCATGGTGTGGATCGCAGACGATGCGGCCATCGACCCGTATCCGTTTTTCGATCAGGAGCAGGCGGACCTGTTGGCGGCTGAACTGGGGCAAGTTGCTCAGAAAACGGTCTACGCGCATGACGCTCGATCACAAAAAATAGAGGCAGGCATCTTACCCGAGGCGTTCCGGTTGCGCGGGCGGCAATTGGTTTTGCACCTGCGCGCAGCGGGGACACAGGCAGGCCAGGTCTTGCTGGGCGAGTGGCAAGGCTTGCAGCACCTGCGGGTCGATACTGACGCTGTAGCACCAGCAGGGTTGTTCCGCGGTATTGGCGCTGGCCATCGAGCAGTCGTTGCGCGCCCCGCAGGCAGGGCAGAGATCAGGCGTGGTCATGGCTGGGGTCCGGTGATTGACCCGGCTATTGTATGCCCTTCGACGGGAAGCAGGCGCAGTGATATGCCGCCCGCCACGCCGGTCAGAATTATTTGATCCGCGGCACCGAAACTGTTTTTCGTGGTCTTAAAAGGTGTGGATGGCATCGCCATTTACTGCCCCCGGCGCCGCCGGGTGTGCTCATCAGCGGTCCAGGAGGCCGCCATGTACCGTCGTCTGCTCAGCCTTGTTGTGCTTGCTCTGGCCTTGTCTGCCTGTGTGCCCTATTACCCGGGCTACGGCGGCTATCGCTCTGAGGTTTATGTAGCGCCAGCGCCATATGGCTATGGTTATTACGGCCCTTACTACGGTCATTCCCGTGGCTACTATGCTGCGCCGCCACGCTACTACCAGGGGGCGCCGCACTATAACCATGGACCTGCTTATCCGTCGGGTCATGGATATGGCTACGGTAATGGCCACGGTTATGGTGGCGGTGGCCAGGGCCAGGGCCAGGGCCGGGGGTGGGACAGGTAGAGAATGCCCGGCAGATGCATTGATGAATTGACAATGGAGACGGGCTTTTCTAGTGTCCGCTCCATTGTTTTTCAGGATGTAGTCATGACGTCGGATGATCGTATAAAACTTGAACCGGTCTGGAAGCAGGCTTTGCGCGAGGAGTTCGAAAAACCTTATATGGCCCAGCTGCGCGAGTTCCTGCGCCAGGAGCATGCCGCCGGGAAGGAAATCTATCCGCCGGGCCCGCTTATTTTCAATGCCCTCAACCTGACCCCGCTGGACAAGATCAAAGTAGTGATTCTTGGACAGGATCCCTATCACGGTCCCGGTCAGGCCCATGGCCTGTGTTTTTCGGTCCAGCCCGGCATTCCCGTGCCGCCTTCGCTGGTCAATATTTATAAAGAGCTCAAGCGCGATCTGAATATCGATATCGCCACCCATGGCTGCTTGCAGCATTGGGCAGAGCAGGGGGTGTTGCTGCTCAACACCACCATGACAGTGGAGCGCGCCAATGCCGCGTCCCACGCCAAAAAAGGTTGGGAGCACTTCACCGACCGGATTATCCAGGTGGTGAGTGAGCAACAGCCCAAACTGGTGTTTTTGTTGTGGGGCGCCCATGCGCAAAGCAAACAGAAACTGATCGATGCCACCAAGCATCTGGTGCTGACCTCGGTACATCCTTCGCCGCTTTCCGCCTATCGGGGGTTTATCGGCAACGGTCACTTCAGTCGAACCAACAAGTTTCTTGAGCAAAACGGGTTGTCCCCGATCGACTGGAAACTGCCGCCGGCCTGAGGGCGTTAGTCCGGGCGAGGCCGTACCCAGTAGCGAAACAGGGGTTCGGCCAAAAACAGCACGAAGAGCAAACGCATCACCTGTAGGGCGGTGACCAGAGGTACCGACAACTGCAGGGTTTCTGCGGTAAGGCTCATTTCTGCGATACCGCCAGGCATCATTCCCAGGGTCATGGAGCGCAGATCCAGTTGTGTCAGGCTGCTCAGGCCGAGTGCGCACAGGCTGGCGATCAGCATCGTCAGCGCCGTACCTGTTAATGTGCGGCCGATGAAGGACGGGGCACGGCGAAAAAACGCCCGGTTGAAATGACAGCCCAGTCCACTGCCGATCAACCATTGGCCCGCCTGGCTGCTGCCATCGGGCAGGCCTATGTGCAAGTTCCAATAAATACTGACGCTGGCGCTGACCAGCAGCGGTCCGAATAACCAGGGATTGGGCTGGCGCAAGCGTTGCCAGAGCCAGGCCATCAGCGCACCGGCCGGAAACAGCAGGGCTAACCAGTAGAGGTTGACTGATGCGGGATGCAGCGCCGGAGCGCCTTCGCCGAGCAAGTACTTGAAGGCGGCCGGTACGCACAGCACCACCATCAGCACCCTCAGGCTCTGTCCGGCAGCGACCCGGCTCAATACGGCACCATTGCGAGCGCCGAGATTGACCATCTCCCCCGAACCGCCCGGCATGCTGGAGAAAAACGCCGTAGCGCGGTCCTCTCCACTGCGGCGCATGATCCACACCCCGAGTACGCTCGACACGCTGGTGAGCAGCGCGCCGACAAAGATCAGGCCGAAATGCGCCAGCACCTGCTCCATGACCAGGGGGGTGAAGTGCAGGCCGATGCCGATGCCCACAATCCACTGCCCACATTTACGTCCGCCCGGAATCTCGGCCAGCTGCCACGGAGTCAGGCAGCGGACCAAAATGATCGCCAGCAACGAGCCGACCATCCAGGGCAGTGGCCAGCCGATCAGGCTGGCGAGAAAACCGCCGGCCAGACCGACCAGCGGCGTTCCCCACCACTGCTTGAACCCTTGCTCAGGCATTGGCCAGGGCGCGGCGTTTGGCACTGCGCTTGCGCCAGATACGCAGAACAGGCATCAGCAGCATGATCGCGGTCAGTACCCAAACACCCAGGGTGATCGGGCTTGCCCACAGAATTTCCAGCGCGCCGTTGGAGATCGACAGGGCGCGGCGCAAGTTCTGTTCCATCAGTCCGCCGAGGATGAAACCCAGCAGTACCGGCGACAGCGGGAAATCGAGCTTGCGCAGGATATAGCCGAAGATGCCGATACCGATCATCAGGAACAGATCGAAGGTGGTGGCGTGGACGGCATAGACGCCGATGGCGGTAATAATCGCGATCACCGGCACCAGCGCCCAGTTAGGCACCGAAAGAATCCGGGTGAAGATGCGAATCATCGGAATGTTGAGGATCACCAGCATGATGTTGGCGATAAACAACGAAGCGATCAGGCCCCAGACGATATCCGGCTGTTGTTGAAACAGCAGCGGGCCGGGCGTGATGTTGTACAGCGACAATGCGCCAATCATCACAGCCGTGGTACCCGAACCCGGTACGCCCAGGGTCAGCATCGGTACCAGGGCACCGCAGGCCGAAGCACCGATGGCAGTCTCGGGAGCGGCCAGACCGCGCATGTCACCTTCGCCGAATTTGCCCGAAGTACCCGCCAGACGTTTTTCCGTCATGTAGGCCACGGCACTGGCCAGGGTTGCGCCTGCACCCGGCAGGACGCCCATGATGAATCCGAGCAGGCCGCAACGGATATTCACCACGAATACCGCAGAGGCTTCCTTGAAGTTGAACATCATGCGGCCGGTGGCTTTCACGGCTTCTTGCCCGCGATGGGTTTTTTCCAGCAGCAACAGGATTTCGCTGATGGAAAACAGGCCCAGTACCAGCACCACAAACTGGATGCCGTCAGTCAGGTGGATGTTGTCCCCTGTAAAACGGTAAACCCCGCTGTTGGCATCAATCCCCACCGTCGACAGAAACAGACCGATCAAGGCGGCGATAAATGTCTTGAGTGGACGATCGCCGGCCATGCCGCCCAGGCAGACGATGGCGAATACCATGAGTACGAAGTACTCCGCCGGACCGAAGGCTATCGCCCATTTGGCCAGCAGCGGGGCGAACAGCACCATGCCGCAGGTGGCAATAAAGGCACCAATGAAAGAGCTCCAGGCGGACAGTGAAAGCGCCACGCCTGCCAGGCCTTTGCGGGCCATCGGGTAGCCGTCGAGGGTGGTCATTACGGTGGACGCTTCACCGGGGATATTCAGCAGGATCGAGCTGATACGCCCGCCGTACTCACAGCCCAGGTACACGGCAGCCAGCAGGATCAGCGCGGATTCGGGAGGCAGTCCCAGGGCGAAGGCAATGGGAATCAGCAGTGCCACCCCGTTGATGGGGCCTAGGCCGGGGAGCAATCCGACCACGGTGCCGATCAGGGTGCCGCACAGTGCGGTGATCAGGTTGTAGGGCGTGAGCGCGACACCAAAGCCCTGGCCCAAATAGCCAAAAGTATCCATATCAGTTCTCCAGAACGTCGAGCAGGCCAAGCGGCAGCGGTACGTCCATGGCTTTATCGAACAGCAGATAAAGGCCGACGCTCATCAAGCTGATGATCATGATGCCGGGCAACCAGCGGCCGCCATACAAACGTGCCATCGGGATGCCGACCAGCGCGCTGCTGAGGATAAAACCCAGGGGTTCGAAGGTGCCGGCGAAGACAAGTAACAGCAGGACACACAGGCCGATCTTGGTCAGCGTCTGGCGATCCAGCTGCGGGTCTTCTTCGCTATGCACCACAGGCGAGGGGCGAAAAATCATGTAGATCAGACCCAGTGCCATCAAGGCGAGCATGAGCAAGGGGAAGGCGCGAGGACCTACGGGCTCGTAGGAAAAAGCAGCCTGGTACGGCCAGGCCATGATCGCCAGACCGGCGCAGACGACGAGCAGGACCGAGGCAAAAATTCGTTGTATGAGCATGGTTCACTCCTGGGATGTGCCCCGGTATTCAGGGGCACAGCCAGCGGTCAGCGGCGGTTACTGGATGAGGCCGAATTCCTGGGCCAGGGTTTTGTAGTCAGCCACCTGTTTTTTCACATAGGTGTCCAGCTCCGGCCCGGTCATGGCGAAGGGGAAGAGCTCGCGCTGATCACGCAGCTTGGCGAATTCTTCGGAAGCCAGCAGCTTGTCGAATGCGTCTTTCCACCACGCGTAGTCTTCATCGCTGACTTTTGGACCCAGGTAAAAACCGCGAACCACAGGCCAGACGATGTCGTAGCCCTGTTCTTTGGCGGTCGGGATGTTTTTCATTTCGGGCTCATCCAGGCGTTCATTGGCGAACACGGCGAGCAGGCGCATATCACCGCTCTGGATGTGCGGCATGGAGTCGGAAATATCGGTACTGCCTACCTGAATGTGACCACCCAGCAGCGCGGTTGCGATTTCACCGCCACCCTCAAGGGCAACGTAGCGCAAGTCCCGCGGATTGATTCCTGCCGCCTTGGCGATCAAGGCTGTTTGCATCCAGTCCTGGCTGCCCACGGTTCCGCCGGAGCCGATGACCACTTTGCCTGGATCTTTCTTCAGTGCCTGAACCAGATCATCGAGGTTCTTGTAGGGCGAATCATTTTTCACCGCAATCGCCCCATAGCTGGTACCCACGGCGGCGAGCCAGCGCACGGCATTTTCATCGAAGCGACCGAACTTGCCTTGCGCCAGGTTCAGCAATGAACCGCTGGACCAGGCCACCAGGGTGCCGGCATCGGCGGGACGCTGGGCGACCACGGCGTTGTAGGCAACGGCGCCCACTCCGCCGGGCATGTAGGTCACGCGCATCGGCTTGCTGAGCAGTTTTTCGTTAACCAGTGCACTTTGGGCCAGCTTGCACGTGAGGTCGAAACCACCGCCAGGCGAGGCCGGGGCGATGCATTCCGGGCGTTTCGGTTCTGCCATCAGTTGGCCGGCGAAGAGCATGCAGCCGGCGGCAAGAGCTACGGTGCGCAGTGATAGATTCATGGTGTCTCCAAAGGAGTTTTTGTTTTTAGGGGGCAGCAATTGTTCGCTGAAAGCCGGCGCCGGCGGGAAACGCCCGTGCATCAGCTTTATTGCGCAAAACAGGGAGGCGACAAAAAGTCTTTCGCAAGGGAGCGGGAGTGTCGAGCCAACAGGGAGGAAGCAGAAAGGCGGCGGGCCTTGGGCTGAAGAGTCAGCATGCAGGGTGCTCCATTATTGTTCTTATTGGCGAAAACGCTTCGAGGCGTTTTTCAGGGCGTAACGCGATGACAGTTGTAACTGTCCGTTTCCGGATCCTAATCAGCCAACCTTTCGCGAACCTTTCAGTTGCCTTTCATTGCTCTTTCCCGGTTTTCGCACTTCACAGTATTTCTGCCGTCTGTACACTCCGCGCAAAGAAAGGCCCCGGCCTGCACAAAAATAATGAGGTAAACCCGATGCGTGTACTTTTGGTCGAAGATCAGCTGCAGCTGGCCGAGAGTGTTGCCCAGGCCTTGAAAAGCACTGGTCTGACCGTGGATGTGCTGCACGACGGTGTGGCTGCCGACCTGGCCTTGAGCAGCGAGGAATATGCAGTGGCGATCCTGGATGTGGGATTGCCGCGCATGGACGGTTTTGAGGTGCTGGCGCGTTTGCGCAGCCGGGGCAAGACCTTGCCGGTATTGATGCTGACTGCCCGCAGCGATGTCAGGGACCGGGTTCACGGGCTCAATCTGGGGGCTGACGATTATCTGGCCAAACCCTTCGAACTGACTGAGCTGGAGGCCAGGGTCAAAGCCCTGCTGCGGCGCACTGTACTGGGCGGGGAGCGCCAGCAGCGGTGCGGATCTCTGGTGTACGACCTGGGTACCCGGCGCTTCACCCTTGGCGATGAACTGCTGATTCTCACCTCCCGCGAGCAAGCGGTGCTTGAGGCGCTGATCGCAAGGCCCGGCAGAGTCATGAGCAAGGAGCAACTGGCAGCCCAGGTATTTGGCCTGGATGAGGAAGCCAGTTCTGACGCTATCGAAATCTATATTCACCGCCTGCGTAAAAAACTCGACGGCCAGGCAGTAGCCATTGTGACCTTCAGGGGCCTGGGGTACTTGCTGGAAGGCCGCGATGTTTAAATTCGACAGCCTGCGCGGGCGCCTGCTGTGGAACCTCTCGCTGCTGTTGGTGGTATTGATGCTGGCCAGTGGCTTTAGCGCTTACTTCAACGGCCGTGAAGCTGCCGACACCGCCTATGACCGGACCTTGCTGGCGTCGGCGCGCACTATTGCTGCCGGGCTGTCACAGCGCGATGGCAGTTTGAGTGCCGATGTACCCTATGTAGCGCTCGACACCTTTGCCTACGATAGCGCCGGACGTATCTACTACCAGGTCAACGATATTCATCAGCGGCTGATTTCCGGTTATGAACAGTTACCGGCTCCGCCACCCGGTACCCCCCGTACCGATGATTACCCGGCCCTGGCGCGGTTTTATAACGGCCAGTATCTGGGGCAGAACGTGCGGGTGGTGAGTCTGCTCAAGGCGGTTAGCGAGCCCAACATGAATGGCATGGCGGAAATCCGCGTTGCTGAAACCGACGAGGCGCGGGTGTCCATGGCGCGCAGCCTGATGGCCGATACGCTATTGCGCCTGGGCATGCTGGGGCTGGGTGCCTTGATCGTCGTGTGGTTTGCGGTAAGCGCCGCACTGCGACCGCTCGAGCGCTTGCGCACCGCCGTCGAGGAGCGCCAGCCCGATGACTTGCGGCCATTGCCGCTGGTGTCGGTCCAGCGCGAGTTGCGGCCATTGGTGCAGGCGCTCAATCACTTCACCGAGCGTTTGCGCGGGCAGTTTGAGCGCCAGGCGCAATTTATCGCCGACGCCGCCCATGAGTTGCGTACCCCACTGGCGGTGCTCAAGGCCCGGCTTGAGCTGGGTTTGCGGGCGAATGAGCCGCCCACCTGGCGCAACACCCTTGAACAGGCTGCCGATGACACCGACCGTTTGACCCTGTTGGCGAATCAGTTGTTGTCGCTGGCGCGGATTGAAAACGGGGCACGGGCCATTGCCGAAGGCGGTGCGCAGTTGCTCGATCTCAGCCAGTTGGCCCGGGAGCTGGGAATGGCCATGGCGCCGCTCGCACATGCCCGGGGCGTGGCCCTGGCGCTTGAGGCCGACCAGCCAGTGTGGATGCGCGGGGAGCCCACCTTGTTGAGTGAGTTGTTAAGCAATCTGGTGGATAACGCATTGGCCCACACTCCACAGGGCGGCAATGTGATTCTGCGGGTGACGCCCCATGCCGTGCTTGAGGTTGAGGACGACGGGCCGGGCATCCCCTTTGAGGACCGCGAGCGGGTTTTTGAACGCTTTTATCGGCGTAACCACCAGGTGGCAGGTTCGGGGCTCGGGCTGGCGATTGTCGGTGAGATTTGTCGGGCGCACCTGGCACCGATCAGCCTGCACGACGGTGAGCAGGGCGGGTTGAAAGTGCGGGTGAGTTTTGTGCGGGCCGACAGGCGGACGCAAACCTCGTAGTCGCTGCCGCAGCCTGCGGCAGCGACTACAGGTGCGATCCGGCTTCAGATAAACATCCCGCGGGCAGCGTTCAGATCGTCCTGGAACCTTTGATCGTCGGCATCCACCCCCAGTTTTTTGAAGGCCGGCAGGGTGCTCAGCTCAAGCCCCGGAACTGCGTTGCTGCCTTGCGAGCAGAACAGGGTCGCGATTTGTACCAGGTCGATGTAGTCGATGGTTTTGGAATCGCGGGTGAAGTCCTGGTACTGACCGGGCAGTTTCAGCAACATTTCCGGGAATTCCCAGACCGTCAGCAGCTTGTCGCCAATGCGCGGATGAATGCTTTCGATCACGTGATTCAGCGATACCGGATCGAACAGCAGTTCATTGTGGTCTTCGGCGTAGGTCAGGATCGGCAGCACGCCAATTTGATGGACCAGCCCCCCGAGTGCTGCCTGATCAGGCTTGAGCGAGGTGTATCGACGACACAAGGTGTAGCAAATCCCGGCGACCTCCAGGCTTTGGCGCCAGACGTCGCGCATTTTGTTTTCGACCACTTGCGAACGGGCATGAAAGATCTGCTCCATCACCAGTCCGATAGCCAGGTTACTGCTGTAGTTGACGCCCAGACGGGTGATGGCGGTGTGCAGGTCGGTGACTTCGTAGAGGGCTCGTAGCAGCGGGCTGTTGACCACCTTGATCAGTCGCGCCGACAGGGCGGTGTCGCGACCTATGACTTTACTCAGATGACTGACGCTGATTTCAGGGTTTTCTGCTGCCTTGCGGATGTTCAGCGCCACTTCCGGTAGCGTGGGCAAAACCAGGTCATCTTTATCTATGGCCTTAATCAAGTCCATCTGGACTTTGTGTGCCAGCGTGCTCATTTCTGTTCTCTAGTGGCAATTAGCGCTGGATCTCACGATCGCGGTCTAGCTGGTACGGCAAATCAAGCAGCGAAAGGGTGGGGCCCTGTGCATCACCTACATGGATTTCGCCTGCTTCAACGGCATCGGCAGTCAGAACACACAGCAGCTCAATGCCGTTTTCTGCATGGGCTGCAATCACCACTTCACCCACGCTACCGGTATTCGCAGGAGTAAACAGAGGCGTTCCAGGCTCGGGTAATTCGCCGGCTTCCAGATGCAGGCGGTAGAGGCGGCGTTTGAGCTTGCCCAGATACTGCATGCGCGCGACGATTTCCTGGCCGGTGTAGCAGCCTTTTTTGAAGCTGACTGCTCCCACCGCCTGCAGGTTGAGCATCTGCGGAATGAACAGTTCGCGGGTCTGGGGCATGACCTGGCCGATACCGGCGCGGATCTGACCCAGGATCCATTGATCGAGGTCGGCTTCTACCAGTTGCGCTTTCAATTGCTGTAAAAGGCTGTCGGCCTGGTCGGCCGCGGTCCATAGTTCAGCCCGGCCCGGGGACACGCGAATGGCGATCAGGCCATTGCCTCTGGCTACGCTGTCGGTCTCGGCTGGCAGGTCGAGGCCCAGGTTTTGCAACACTGCATCGGCCTGGTTCAGGCCAAAGCGTACCCAGCTGGCGCTGTCGTCGGTCAGTTTCGACTTGGAGAACACGGCGTATTTTTTCAGGTCTGCCAACTGTGGCTCGACCAGTTCGCGGGCCATCGCCAGCAGGCAGCCTTCAGGTTCAAGGAGGATGCGGAAGCTGGACTGCATCCGGCCTTTTTGTGTGCAGCGCGCACCCAGGCTCGAGCGCGTCTCGCTCAAATAGTTGAGGTTGCAGGTCAGCTGTCCCTGCAGGAACTTGCTGGCGTCATTGCCGATGACGGCGAGAACGCCTTCGTGGGACAGGGTGCAGAAAAAAGCAGAGTCGGCCATGGGTCTTCGCAGGTAATAAAGTCTGGGACACATCATAGAGGTGCGCCCTGTAAATGGGTAGTTCAATGCCGGGCGACCAAAGCCGACTGTTCTATGGCGGATCGGCCTGTATACTTGCGCTCTATTTGAGGAGCGCTCCATGGTCGAAGATGTTGAACTCAATCGTCTCTACTGGCACAGCCGTCGCGGCATGCTTGAACTTGACGTGTTGCTGGTGCCTTTCGTCAAGGAAGTGTACGCCACCCTGAATGATGTCGATCGCGAATGCTATCGCAAGCTGCTCGAGTGTGAAGACCAGGACATGTTCGGCTGGTTCATGGAGCGCGCAGAGTCCGAAGACCCGGAACTGCAGCGCATGGTTCGCATGATCCTGGATCGTGTCCAGCCCAAGTAATTATTTCGAGTGCCGCTGGCAGGCCTCAGGGCAATTGCTGGCGGCCTGTCTCGCAGCCCAGATGCTGGCGCTGATCTCAATTTTCCTTCTCTCGATACCTGTCTGGGCACGTGTGTCCGGTGCTTTTCTGTGCCTGGCCCATGGCATCTGGCTGTGGGGGCGGCACATTCGGCTGACCCACGCCACGGCCTTTCGCGGATTGCGCCGCACTGCCGATGGCTGGCAGCTATGGAACCGGGCCAGGGGCTGGCAGGCCGTGCAGTTGCGCCGTGACAGTCTGGCGCTGCCAAGTGTGGTGATTGTGCGTTTCAGCCTGCGCGGCGAGCGTCGGGTGCGCACGTTGTGCATACCCCGCGACGCGCTGGCGCCGGATCAGCACCGGCGTTTGCGCGTGCGCCTGAAGTTCAGTCGACGTAGGTGGTTGGCACCAGAATAGTGTCCAGGGCTTCGGGCAGCATGTGCGGGTAGTCGAGGGTGTAATGCAGGCCACGTGACTCCTTTCTCGCCATGGCGCTGCGGATCATCAGCTCGGCCACTTGCGCCAGATTTCTCAGCTCGATCAGGTCGCGGCTGACTTTGTAATTACTGTAAAACTCGTCAATTTCGTCTAGCAGCAGGCGTACGCGGTGTTGTGCCCGTTGCAGGCGCTTGTTGGTGCGCACTATGCCTACGTAGTCCCACATAAAGCGCCGCAACTCATCCCAGTTGTGGGCAATGATCACATCTTCATCCGAGTCCGTGACCTGGCTGGCATCCCAGTCCGGCAGGGCCACAGGCGTCGCTACCTGTGGCAGCTGGGAGAGGATGTCGGCCGCTGCCGACTTGGCATACACAAAACATTCCAGCAACGAGTTGCTGGCCATGCGGTTGGCACCATGCAGGCCGGTGAAGCTGGTTTCACCAATGGCATACAGGCCCGGCACATCGGTATGCCCATGCTCGTCCACCATTACCCCGCCGCAGGTGTAATGCGCCGCCGGGACCACCGGGATCGCCTGCTTGGTGATATCGATGGAGAACTCCAGACAGCGCTCATAGACGGTCGGGAAGTGGCTTTTGATAAAGGTATCGGACTGGTGGCTGATATCGAGATAGACGCAATCGATGCCCAGGCGCTTCATCTCGTGGTCGATAGCACGGGCGACGATATCTCGTGGTGCCAGTTCCCCGCGCGGATCGAAGCGATGCATGAAGCGCTCGCCGTCAGGCAGCTTGAGGTGTGCGCCTTCGCCGCGCAAAGCTTCGGTAATCAGAAAGCTTTTGGCCTGGGGGTGATACAGGCATGTGGGGTGGAACTGGTTGAACTCCAGATTCGCCACGCGACACCCGGAGCGCCAGGCCATGGCAATGCCATCACCGCAGGCGCCGTCGGGGTTGCTGGTATAGAGGTAGACCTTGGCGGCGCCGCCCGTGGCCAGAATGGTGAAGCGTGAGCCGAAGGTCTCGACCTCTCCGGTGGCGCGGTTGAGCACATAGGCACCCAGGCAGCGATCGCCATCCAGGCCAAGCCGGCGCTCGGTAATCAGATCGACGGCAACCCGCTGTTCCAGCAATTCAATATTGGGCCGTTGGCGGGCCTGCTCGAGCAGGGTTTTGAAAATGGCAGCGCCGGTAGCGTCGGCGGCATGGATAATTCGCCGGTGGCTGTGCCCGCCTTCGCGGGTGAGGTGGAACTCAAAGCCCGGCTGTTCGGGGTCTGCGTCTTCATCACGGGTGAAGGGTACGCCCTGGTCGATCAGCCACTGGATGGCTTCGCGGCTGTGCTCTACGGTAAACCGCACCGCGTCTTCATGGCACAAGCCACCCCCGGCATTGAGGGTGTCTTCGACGTGGGACTGTACGGTGTCGGTGTCATCAAGAACTGCGGCCACGCCACCCTGTGCCCAGAACGTCGAGCCATTGGCCAGATCGCCTTTGCTGAGAACTGCAATGCGCATATGGCCCGGCAGAGTAAGGGCCAGGCTCAAACCGGCAGCGCCGCTGCCAATCACCAGCACATCATGTTGAAAATGTTGGCTCATTCTTCTGAATCCGCAATAAAAGCGCCCTCTAGTATATAGAGGGGGGGATCGGCACAATAGCCGGGCTTTTGTGGCTTTGGGAAAGTACCGCGGGCAGGGAGTGTGCCTCAGACTTGCGGGGGCTGCATGTCGATTTGCACAATTAATCGGCAAGCGCTCGGGGCTGCCCGGCATTGGCCTGTTGCCCGGTCCCGTATGGCTTGATTTCGTATGGGATTTTGAACTTTTCCTGCGGGCCAGGGTTCCATAGAGGGTTGCCCTTCATGTGGGAGAACAGCGTCAAATGTGCAGCTGGGGTTATGGTCTGACTTCAGTTGCTGAATTTGGCGACAAGATTATCGACGCAGCCGGGCTGACCCGAGCTGCGTTTTCGTGCGTGCCAAATCAGAGTGCGCAGGAAACTTGCCAGGGGGGAGAGAACTTTTGCGTAAAAGCCGAGTCTATGTTTGCAAGCCTGATCAATTAGCAAAGCAATCTTCCTCCCGGTCTTATGAGGAGTGTTCATGCTAACCCAGGAAGAGGATCAGCAGCTGGTCGAGCGCGTACAGCGTGGCGACAAGCGAGCTTTCGATCTGCTCGTGTTGAAGTATCAACACAAAATTCTCGGGTTGATCGTGCGTTTTGTGCACGACACCCATGAAGCCCAGGACGTCGCTCAAGAAGCTTTTATCAAGGCTTATCGGGCACTCGGTAATTTTCGCGGTGACAGTGCCTTTTATACGTGGCTGTATCGTATTGCCATCAATACGGCGAAAAACTATCTGGTGTCTCGCGGTCGACGTCCCCCTGATAGTGATGTGAGTTCTGAAGACGCTGAATTTTATGATGGTGATCACGGTCTCAAGGATCTTGAGTCGCCGGAGCGCGCTTTGCTCCGTGACGAGATTGAGGGCACGGTTCACCGCACCATTCAGCAATTACCAGAAGATTTGCGTACGGCGTTAACTTTACGTGAGTTTGATGGTCTGAGTTACGAAGACATTGCGAGCGTCATGCAATGTCCGGTGGGTACCGTGCGCTCCCGGATTTTCCGCGCTCGGGAAGCCATCGATAAAGCCCTGCAGCCGTTGTTGCAGGAAAACTGAGACAGCGGCGATAGCCAAGAGAGGAACCGCCATGAGTCGTGAAGCCCTGCAGGAATCGCTGTCCGCGGTGATGGATAACGAAGCGGACGAACTGGAATTGCGTCGGGTGTTGAATGCCTTTGACGATACACAAACACGTGAGACCTGGTCCCGTTATCAGGTGGCGCGTGCTGTGATGCACAAAGACCTGTTGATTCCGCGTCTGGATATCGCATCTGCCGTTTCGGCCGCGTTGGCTGAAGAGCAGGCCCCTGCCAAAGTCGTACGTGGTCCGTGGCGCAGCATCGGCCGTCTGGCCGTCGCTGCTTCGGTCACCGTTGCCGTATTGGCGGGCGTAAGACTGTACAACCAGGATGACATCGTAGGTGCCCAGCTGGCCCAGCAAAACAGCCAGCAGAGCCTGAGCGCTCCGATGGTTAAAGGCCCGGCGGTACTGGCAAACTACAGCGAGAGCTCCGATCAGGCCACCGGTCCCATGGCTAACGGCGTTCTGCAAGGTCAGCCAGGATGGCAAGATCAGCGTTTGCCAGGTTATCTGCGCCAGCATGCCCAGCAAGCGGCGATGAAGGGGACTGAAAGCCCTCTGCCTTATGCTCGTGCTGCCAGCCTGGAAAATCGCTAAGGACCATCATGCGCGTCCTACCTCTGTTACCTCTTCTGCTGACGGGCCTGTTTGTTCTTCCGGCCCAGGCAGATGAAGCCCGGGACTGGCTCAAACGTCTTGGGCAAGCCGAGCAACAACAAAGCTACAAGGGCACTTTCGTCTACGAACGCAATGGTAGTTTTTCTACCCATGGCATCTGGCACCGAGTGCAGGACGGCTCCGTTCGTGAACGACTGATGCAGTTGGACGGTGCTGCGCAAGAGGTTGTTCGTGCAGATGGACATACCGAGTGCGTCACTGGCAAGTTTATCTCCGGTCTCGGGGATATTCCTGCAGCTACGGCGCGTCAGCTCGATACCAAGAGAATTGATGACTGGTATTCGGTTGCAAAAGTTGGCGACTCTCGGGTCGCTGGAAGACCGGTATCAGTAATTGCTTTCACCCCTCGCGATCAACATCGTTACGGGGTTGAACTGTATCTGGATAACGAAACCGGTTTGGCGCTGAAATCATTGTTACTCAATGATAAAGGGCAGTTACTTGAGCGTTTCCAGTTCACCAGTATTGATACTACGCCCCCGGATGACAGTGAACTCAAGCCCACTGGTAAATGCCGTCCCGTTGTTGCGGCTGATGCTGAGCCACCTTTAGTCAAAACTTCGCATGTCTGGCATTCCGACTGGCTGCCGCCGGGTTTTGAACAGATCAGCAGTACAGTGCGCCTGGATCCCAAGACCAAGTCTGAAGTTACCAGCCTCTTGTATGACGATGGTTTGACGCGCTTCTCCGTGTTTCTTGAGCCACTGAAGGGTAACGCTGTACCCGATACGCGGTTGCAGCTGGGCCCGACCGTTGCGGTGTCAAGGCATCTCACCACCCCGCAGGGGAACATGATGGCCACTGTTGTGGGTGAAATTCCGATGGGTACCGCAGAGCGCATCGCACTCTCGATGCGTGCCGGTCAGAGCGATCCTGCGCCCCAGGGCAAGCCATAGCGGTGCTCGAACATGATGGGTGAGCATTCAGTTTTACCGTACCTTTTATCTTTTCGTACAGGTCAGGGCCCGCAAGGCTCTGGCCTTGTTTGTTTTCCGGGGCCAAAAAAAAGGGTCTATGCTGGCTTTAGTTTTTTGGTGCCTGTCGCTTAACTCTGCTTGCTATTAACGGGAGCTGTAAATCAATGCCTCGATTGAAATCTTACTTACCCATTTTTGCAGCCGTGCTGATGCTCGGGCAGGCAGTGCCGGCTCTTGCTGAAGCGCAGTTACCTGATTTCACGCAGCTGGTCGAGCAAGCCTCTCCGGCTGTGGTGAATATCAGCACCACACAAAAGCTGCCGGAGCGCAAAGTATCGAGCATGGGCCAAATGCCTGACCTCGAAGGTTTGCCGCCCGGCCTGCGCGACTTCTTCGAACGCAGCCTGCCCCCAGGCAGTGGTGGCCAGGGTGGCCGTCAGCGTGAGGCCCAGTCCCTGGGCTCGGGTTTCATAATTTCGCCGGATGGCTACATTCTGACCAACAACCATGTGGTGGCGGATGCTGATGAAATCGTTGTGCGCCTGTCTGACCGCAGCGAAATGAAAGCCAAGCTGGTCGGAACTGATCCCCGTTCCGACGTCGCATTGCTGAAAATCGAGGGCAAAAACCTGCCTGTTTTGAAACTGGGTAAATCCCAGGACCTCAAGGCCGGTCAGTGGGTGGTTGCCATCGGTTCGCCGTTCGGGTTTGACCACACTGTAACCCAGGGCATCATCAGCGCTATCGGTCGCAGCCTGCCCAATGAAAGCTACGTGCCGTTCATCCAGACTGACGTGCCGATCAACCCGGGTAACTCGGGTGGCCCGTTGTTCAACCTGACGGGCGAAGTGGTGGGCATCAACTCGCAGATCTATACCCGTTCCGGCGGCTTCATGGGCGTGTCCTTCGCCATTCCTATCGATGTGGCGATGGATGTTGCCAATCAGCTCAAGGCAGGCGGCAAGGTAAGCCGTGGCTGGTTGGGTGTGGTGATTCAAGAGGTCAACAAAGACCTGGCCGAGTCGTTTGGCCTGGATAAACCGGCCGGTGCGCTGGTGGCCCAGGTGCTCGATGATGGTCCTGCTGCCAAAGGCGGCCTGCAAGTGGGTGACGTGATCCTGAGCATGAATGGTCAGCCGATCGTGATGTCCGCAGACCTGCCGCACCTGGTTGGCGCGCTCAAGGCCGGCAGCAAGGCGACCCTTGAAGTGGTTCGTGACGGCAAGCGCAAAACCCTGGATCTGACGGTGGGTGCTATTCCCGATGAAGGGAAAGAAATGGCTCCTGCAGCAGGTGCAGAACTCAGCAGCAATCGTCTGGGCGTGTCCGTGGCGGATCTGACCGAAGAGCAGCAGAAAGCCAATGACATCAAAGGTGGCGTGATCATCAAAGACGTACAGGACGGCCCGGCTGCCCTGATCGGCCTGCAACCTGGCGACGTGATTACTCATCTGAACAACCAGGCAATTACCAATGCCAAGCAGTTCACTGATATTGCCAAGGCATTGCCGAAGAACCGTTCGGTATCGATGCGGGTTCTGCGTCAGGGTCGTGCCAGCTTCATTACCTTCAAGCTGGCTGAATAACCTGATGTGAATTGCAGGAGCGAGCATGTTGCTCCTGCAGTTCTGAAGTCACTGCTAATAAAAAACCCGTATCGCGAGATACGGGTTTTTTTTATTTCTTTGGCTTGGGAATGCGTACCAGCTGACTGCTGGAGTACATGTCGTGCCAGGTACGTTTGTGCTTGTCGAATAGCGACCAGATAAACCCCAGCCCCAGGCACAGCCAGGAGCCGATAGAGACGATAAATCGCAGCAGGGCCTGCCACAGGCTGATCGCGCTGCCATCGGCATTCTGTACGCGTATGCCCCAGACCTGCATGCCCAGGGTTTGCCCTGAGTGGGTCCAGAACTTGGCAAAGAAACCGAACAGGACAAAAAACAAAATGGTGGAAAGCAGCGGGTCGCCATCTAGAGCGCCCGACTCGGACAACGCCCGCATTTTGGCTTCGCCGATAAAGCTCATCATGATCAGTTTGTAGATGAACGTAGTGACGATCAGCAGGGCCGTGCACAGCAAAAAGTCATAGAACATAGCTGCCAGGCGGCGCCCCAGGCCAACGGCGGGAAAGTCGCCTTGCGGGCTAAGCGGTTGTTTCGACATGGCAGGGTCTCGTGAAGGAAAAGCGCCATCTTACGGAATTACGCCAACAAAAAAGCCTCTGATGTCACCATCAGAGGCTTTTCAACGCGAGAAAGCTTAGCCTTCTGCTTGCACTTCATCAGCCTGCAGGCCTTTTTGGCCCTGAACTGCGATGAAGGTCACTTTCTGGCCTTCTTTCAGGCTTTTGAAGCCATTACCCTGAATGGCACGGAAGTGCACAAACAGGTCCGGACCGCTTTCCGGGGTAATGAAACCAAAACCTTTCTCGTCGTTAAACCACTTAACGGTACCGCTCTGACGTTGGGACATTTCTTAATTCCTTGACGCTAACAATTAATGACAGCCTCTTAGTTGTGTAAGAGGACTGGTGCTGGGTTGCAGGAAAGTAAGAGACGCAGAACGGGTTGTAGCAAACATAGAGCTACTGCCCAGGTCACGATTCCAGCGACCCATGCAAACACAGTGAGCAAACTTTACGAAACCGGAAATGAAAAAACAAGCCCCTTTGGCAGGCCGCGCCAAGCCCGTTTTTTCAGGTTATTAATGCAGTTTTACAAGGCTGTTGATCATGCGGATGTTCGATTGCGCTCATGTTGAAACATGTGTTTTCGCTATCGAAAGTTTGCACCATTTGGTGGCGGTTGCATGACACCCATGGAGCGTGAACATGCAACTGCACTAATTAAGCTTTAGGGAAGGTCTGAAGTAAGCAGCCGTTTTTAACGGTCTAGCTGTCTGAGGTTCAAAAAACACCGACTTAATCGAAAAACAGACCTTTCCTCCTGTCAGTTCACTATTTTTTGCGGAAGAGCA
>NZ_SCFG01000055.1:0-1152 GCF_022496645.1 Pseudomonas sp. TMW22089 | reverse complement strand
GGAAGGTCTGAAGTAAGCAGCCGTTTTTAACGGTCTAGCTGTCTGAGGTTCAAAAAACACCGACTTAATCGAAAAACAGACCTTTCCTCCTGTCAGTTCACTATTTTTTGCGGAAGAGCACCTTTTCAGGGCTCATTGTCCACATCACAGGCGCACCTCGCCTGCATTCAATAGTCGTTTTCGCATCATCCAAAGGTTCGATAAGGCAAACAGTGTGGTCTGCTGCGCGGTGTTTTTCACCAAGCCTCGGAAGCGGACTTTCGTATAACCAAACTGGCGCTTTATTACCCGGAAGGGATGCTCAACCTTGGCCCGGACTTGAGCTTTCGCGTATTCGATTTTGCGGCGCATGCGACCGATCAGGCTCTTTTTTGCATGCCTCTTATAGCTGCTGGGTCGCGCTGCGATCGACCAGATCATCTGGCGATGTTGATGCTCCGCACGCTTCTCCACGCCGGTGTAACCGGCATCGCCAGAGACGTAAGTTTCCTCGCCATGCAGCAACTGATCGACCTGAGTCACGTCCGCCACATTCGCCGCCGTACCCACTACGCTATGCACCAGACCGGATTCAGCATCGACACCGATGTGCGATTTCATCCCGAAATAGTACTGATTTCCTTTCTTTGTCTGGTGCATTTCGGGGTCGCGTTTACCGTCCTTGTTCTTGGTCGAACTGGGCGCATGAATGATCGTCGCATCGACCACAGTTCCTTGGCGTAGCAGCAAACCTCGGTCGCCCAAATAGCCGTTGATGACCTGCAAAATCCCACCGGCCAGCTCATGTTTTTCCAACAGCCGGCGGAAGTTGAGGATCGTGGTTTCATCCGGAATCCGATCCAAATGCAGCCCGGCAAACTGGCGCAGAATCGTGGTTTCGTAGAGGGACTCTTCCATCGCCGGGTCGCTGTAGCCGAACCAGTTTTGCATCAGATGAACCCGCAGCATGGCCATCAACGGATACGCCGGACGACCGCCTTCACCCTTCGGATAATGCGGCTCGATCAACGTAATCAGGCCTTTCCAGGGCACGACCTGATCCATCTCAATCAGGAAACGCTCACGGCGGGTCTGCTTACGTTTGCCTGCGTACTCGGCATCAGCGAAAGACATTTGCTTCATCGGGGCTCAACCGTTCAGTTCGTGGGACAG
>NZ_SCFG01000054.1:0-1194 GCF_022496645.1 Pseudomonas sp. TMW22089 | reverse complement strand
TGTCCCGTCCTGAATAAGGTTTACACCTTCTGATCTATTTTCAGGAGGGCGTAATGGAGACAAGTAAAAGGCGTAGTCAGCGAGACTACACGCTGACCTTTAAATTGTCGGTCGTCGACCAAGTCGAAAAAGGTGAGCTGAGCTATAAAGAGGCTCAGGAGCGCTACGGGATCCAAGGCAAAACGACCGTTCTGACGTGGTTACGCAAGCATGGTCGGCAAGATTGGAGCCCCGGCACATACATTGGCTCGCCGAGGATGGGGTCTATGCCCGACAAAAACCGACCACTAACGCCAGAGCAACGCATCAAAGAGCTTGAACAACAGTTGGCGCTGTCCAATCAGAAAGCCCAGTTTTTCGAGGCGGTCGTGGATGTCTTGAAAAATGACTACGGTCTCTCTGTGGTAAAAAAGCGTCCCGGCAAGTCCTCGCGCAAAAACGAATCCAAAACCTGAGCATCAGCAGGGCTTGCCAGTTCATGGGGATAAGCCGACAGGCTTACTACAAACGCAATCGCGCCGATGCAACTCGCCTGGTTCTGGATCAGAAAGTTGCCGACTTCGTTCAGCAAAAACGTCAGCGTCAGCCGCGTCTGGGTACCCGAAAGCTGTACCACTTGTTGCATTGCCAGCCTCAACTTGAGCTGCAAGTGGGGCGAGATCGGCTGTTTTCGATCCTGCGCGAAAGGCGTTTACTGGTGGCCCGCAAGCGGGCGTATCACAAGACGACCGACAGCCATCATCGCTTTCGGCGCCATCCGAACCTACTCAAACCGGGTCCGGATCAGGTTGTTCCAACCGGCCCGGAACAAGTCTGGGTTGCTGACATCACCTATCTGCCCACTCGGGAGGGTGTGGCCTATCTGAGCCTTGTGACGGATGCTTTTTCGCGAAAGATCGTGGGTTACCACGTCCATGAAAGTCTACACACCGAGTCGGTAGTGCAAGCGTTGCGTCGAGCCGTGAGTCAGCGTCAAACCACGCAGCCGCTGATTCATCACTCGGACAGAGGCAGCCAGTATTGCTCGGGAATGTACCAAGAACTGCACGCGAAACACGGCATCCGATGTTCGATGACGGACGGCTATGACTGCTACCAAAATGCTTTGGCAGAGCGGGTCAACGGGATCTTGAAAACAGAGCTTCTGCTTGAGCGCCCACACGACTTAATGCAGGCGAAGAAGATGGTGAGTGA
>NZ_SCFG01000053.1:0-1223 GCF_022496645.1 Pseudomonas sp. TMW22089 | reverse complement strand
CCCGGGTTTCCTAGACACTCTCCAGGCTCGCTGCGTAACGCTTTTCAAACTCTACCGGTGACAGCTGATTGTTGAAACTGTGGCGTCGTTTTGGGTTGTAAAACATCTCGATGTAATCGAACACATCATCCCGAGCATCCTGGCGTGTAGTGTAGATTTTACGCTTGATCCGCTCCCGCTTTAGCAGCTGGAAAAAGCTCTCCGCCACAGCGTTGTCGTGGCAGTTACCTCGACGACTCATGCTGGCTACCAGGTTGTTAGCTTTCAAGAAGCTTCGCCAGTCTGAGCTGCTGTACTGACTGCCTTGATCCGAGTGGATCATCACCTCTTGCTTCGGCTTACGTCTCCAAACCGCCATCAGCAGTGCATCAATGGCTACGTCGCTGGTCATCTGCGACTTCATTGACCAACCAATGATCTGGCGTGAAAACAGATCGAGCACCACGGCCAAATACAGCCAGCCTTCATATGTTCGGATGTAGGTAATGTCTGTGACCCAGACTTTGTTGGGTTCTCTGACATCGAATTGGCGCTTCAGTAAGTTCGGTGAGGCAACGGCTGGTTTACCGCCATATTTTCCCGGCCTCCGTCGATACCCAGTCTGAGAACGTAAACCTTCAAGGCGCATCAACCTAGCTACCCGGTGACGGCCACAGCTCTCACCAACCTCTCGCAGGTCATCATGGATCTTGCGATAGCCATAAACACCACCGCTTTCCAACCAGGAGTGTTTGATCAGTCCAAGCAGTCGCTGATCGTCCTTGGCTCGCGCAGATTTTGGTTCTGATAGCCACGCGTAGTAGCCGCTGGGATGAACCTTGAGCGTCAGGCAAAGCCGTCGAATCGCGTAATGACCCGCTTGCTGCTTAATAAAGGCGTACTTCAGCCGCACTCCTTGGCAAAGTACGCGGCGGCCTTTTTTAAGATGTCTCGCTCCTCCGTCACCCGTTTCAGCTCGGCCCGTAGACGACGAACCTCAGCGCTCTGATCATCCTCCTCAACGCGCTGTTCCTGGGGCTTGGTGTAGCGCTTAACCCAGGCATAGAGGCTGTGCACGGACACACCCAATCGTGCAGCCACCTCCGAGACAGGAAGCTTCTTTTCGGTCACTTGTTTGACCGCCTGGATTTTGAATTCTTCGGGATATCGCTGGTTGCTCATGGCACCTCCTAATGGGCCTCATTTTAAGGCTTGGAGGTGTCTACGAAACTAGGGGCGATTCA
>NZ_SCFG01000052.1:0-1291 GCF_022496645.1 Pseudomonas sp. TMW22089 | reverse complement strand
AACGTTCCAGCGAATGGGTATGTAATAGATTTGTGTGTTGTGCAAACTTTCGGTTTGTATCGTCTTCACACACCGCAACTTGTCTGTTCTTGTCACCAAGAACGCAAATTGCTTGGGTGTTATATGGTCAAGCCTCACGGGCAATTAGTATTGGTTAGCTCAACGCCTCACAGCGCTTACACACCCAACCTATCAACGTCGTAGTCTTCGACGGCCCTTTAGGGAACTCAAGGTTCCAGTGAGATCTCATCTTGAGGCAAGTTTCCCGCTTAGATGCTTTCAGCGGTTATCTTTCCCGAACATAGCTACCCGGCAATGCCACTGGCGTGACAACCGGAACACCAGAGGTTCGTCCACTCCGGTCCTCTCGTACTAGGAGCAGCCCCTCTCAAATCTCAAACGTCCACGGCAGATAGGGACCGAACTGTCTCACGACGTTCTAAACCCAGCTCGCGTACCACTTTAAATGGCGAACAGCCATACCCTTGGGACCGGCTTCAGCCCCAGGATGTGATGAGCCGACATCGAGGTGCCAAACACCGCCGTCGATATGAACTCTTGGGCGGTATCAGCCTGTTATCCCCGGAGTACCTTTTATCCGTTGAGCGATGGCCCTTCCATACAGAACCACCGGATCACTAAGACCTACTTTCGTACCTGCTCGACGTGTCTGTCTCGCAGTCAAGCGCGCTTTTGCCTTTATACTCTACGACCGATTTCCGACCGGTCTGAGCGCACCTTCGTACTCCTCCGTTACTCTTTAGGAGGAGACCGCCCCAGTCAAACTACCCACCATACACTGTCCTCGATCCGGATAACGGACCTGAGTTAGAACCTCAAAGTTGCCAGGGTGGTATTTCAAGGTTGGCTCCATGCAGACTGGCGTCCACACTTCAAAGCCTCCCACCTATCCTACACAAGCAAATTCAAAGTCCAGTGCAAAGCTATAGTAAAGGTTCACGGGGTCTTTCCGTCTAGCCGCGGATACACTGCATCTTCACAGCGATTTCAATTTCACTGAGTCTCGGGTGGAGACAGCGCCGCCATCGTTACGCCATTCGTGCAGGTCGGAACTTACCCGACAAGGAATTTCGCTACCTTAGGACCGTTATAGTTACGGCCGCCGTTTACCGGGGCTTCGATCAAGAGCTTCGCGTTAGCTAACCCCATCAATTAACCTTCCGGCACCGGGCAGGCGTCACACCCTATACGTCCACTTTCGTGTTTGCAGAGTGCTGTGTTTTTAATAAACAGTCGCAGCGGCCTGGTATCTTCGACCGGCGTGGGCTTA
>NZ_SCFG01000051.1:0-1327 GCF_022496645.1 Pseudomonas sp. TMW22089 | reverse complement strand
TGGACTTGCCCCTACCAAACCGGACACCAACTCCCCGTTAAATTGATGCTGCTGCCAAACGCCTAAACTCTCTCGGCGACCTATATTTCAAAGCACTGTGCGGATGCTGCTCGTTGTAATGCTCGAAGGCAATCGTCAGATTGCGCAGCGCCGTTTCTCGATCCGGTTTGGGCATGTGCGCTACGTAATCACGCTTGATCGTCTTCACGAAGCTCTCTGCCATGCCGTTGCTCTGCGGGCTTCGCACCGGTGTAGTCACCGGCTGCAAGCCGATCTGGCGGGCAAACACACGCGTCTGCTCGGCGATATAGGCCGAACCGTTGTCACTCAACCATTGCACGGGCGTGCTGGGTAGCTGATCGCCGAAACGCTTCTCTACGCTTTCCAACATCAAGTCTCGGATGTCGTCACCGCTGTAGCCCGTCGGGCTGGCGACCCAGCTAATGGCTTCGCGGTCACAGCAGTCCAGGGCGAAAGTTACACTCAACTTCGCACCGTCATCGCAGCGGAACTCGAAGCCATCCGAACACCAGCGGGTATCGCTGGTAGTAACGGCTATTCGGCCTTCATGCCGGCGCTGCACGCCAGGCTGCTTGATGCGTCGTTCCAGCAACAGATTGTGATCGCGCATGACGCGGTAAACCCGCTTCACATTGATCGAGGCCAGTGACTGGACTTCACGCTCGCGGCGCAGCAACCCCCAAACCCGACGGTAGCCATAGCTCGGCAACTCGCTGACTTGCTGCTTAATCTCGGCGACCAGTTCCGTATCGTTCACGAGCCGACGTCGCCGTACTTTGGGCGATACCAATTGCTTGATTCGAACCGTTAATTGCGAGCGCGACACACCGAGACATTCGCTGACCAGTTTCACTGGTCGTCCCCCGGCAACAAGGGTGAGTGCGCAATCCATTTTCGCGACCGGGCGATCTCCACGGCCTCTTTGAGGACTTCCGCTTCCATCGTCTTCTTGCCCAGCATCCGTTGTAATTCGCGGATCTGCTTGAGCGCATCGCTCAGTTCCGACGCCGGTACCACTGCCTCGCCAGCACTGACCGCCGACAGGCTTCCGTCCTGGTACAGCTTGCGCCATAGAAACAGCTGGTTGGCGTTAATACCGTTGCGCCGGGCCACTACGGACACACTTTGTCCGGGTTCAAGGCTCTCGCGAACCATGGCCAGCTTCTGGTCGGTGCTCCAGCGGCGTCGGCGTTCCTGGCCGAGCAGCTCGCCACCCTTATCGTTGCTGTTAGTCATAAACATACCCGTTTGCCTATCCCTTATCTTAAGGGGGGAACGGTGTCCTGTCTTTCATGGGGCTCGTTCA
>NZ_SCFG01000050.1:0-1638 GCF_022496645.1 Pseudomonas sp. TMW22089 | reverse complement strand
TAACTCGTCATCAGCTCTCGGCCTTAGAATCCCGGATTTACCTAAGATTCCAGCCTACCACCTTAAACTTGGACAACCAACGCCAAGCTGGCCTAGCCTTCTCCGTCCCTCCATCGCAATAACCAGAAGTACAGGAATATTAACCTGTTTTCCATCGACTACGCTTTTCAGCCTCGCCTTAGGGACCGACTAACCCTGCGTCGATTAACGTTGCGCAGGAAACCTTGGTCTTTCGGCGTGGGTGTTTTTCACACCCATTATCGTTACTCATGTCAGCATTCGCACTTCTGATACCTCCAGCAAGCTTCTCAACTCACCTTCACAGGCTTACAGAACGCTCCTCTACCGCATCATCCTAAGATGATACCCGTAGCTTCGGTGTATGGTTTGAGCCCCGTTAAATCTTCCGCGCAGGCCGACTCGACTAGTGAGCTATTACGCTTTCTTTAAAGGGTGGCTGCTTCTAAGCCAACCTCCTAGCTGTCTAAGCCTTCCCACATCGTTTCCCACTTAACCATAACTTTGGGACCTTAGCTGACGGTCTGGGTTGTTTCCCTTTTCACGACGGACGTTAGCACCCGCCGTGTGTCTCCCATGCTCGGCACTTGTAGGTATTCGGAGTTTGCATCGGTTTGGTAAGTCGGGATGACCCCCTAGCCGAAACAGTGCTCTACCCCCTACAGTGATACATGAGGCGCTACCTAAATAGCTTTCGAGGAGAACCAGCTATCTCCGAGCTTGATTAGCCTTTCACTCCGATCCACAGGTCATCCGCTAACTTTTCAACGGTAGTCGGTTCGGTCCTCCAGTTAGTGTTACCCAACCTTCAACCTGCCCATGGATAGATCGCCCGGTTTCGGGTCTATTCCCAGCGACTAGACGCCCTATTAAGACTCGCTTTCGCTACGCCTCCCCTATTCGGTTAAGCTTGCCACTGAAAATAAGTCGCTGACCCATTATACAAAAGGTACGCAGTCACCCAACAAAGTGGGCTCCCACTGCTTGTACGCATACGGTTTCAGGATCTATTTCACTCCCCTCTCCGGGGTTCTTTTCGCCTTTCCCTCACGGTACTAGTTCACTATCGGTCAGTCAGTAGTATTTAGCCTTGGAGGATGGTCCCCCCATATTCAGACAAAGTTTCTCGTGCTCCGTCCTACTCGATTTCACTGTAAAGATGTTTTCGCGTACAGGGCTATCACCCACTATGGCCGCACTTTCCAGAGCGTTCCGCTAACATCAATACAGCTTAAGGGCTGGTCCCCGTTCGCTCGCCACTACTAAGGGAATCTCGGTTGATTTCTTTTCCTCAGGGTACTTAGATGTTTCAGTTCCCCTGGTTCGCTTCTTAAGCCTATGTATTCAGCTTAAGATACCTAACTTATGTTAGGTGGGTTCCCCCATTCAGACATCTCCGGATCAAAGTCTGTTTGCCGACTCCCCGAAGCTTTTCGCAGGCTACCACGTCTTTCATCGCCTCTGACTGCCAAGGCATCCACCGTATGCGCTTCTTCACTTGACCATATAACCCCAAGCAATCTGGTTATACTATGAAGACGACATTCGCCGAAAATTCGCATGTTCAATTAAGAACGTTCACAAATTTTACCTTAGCCTGAATAAACACCAGTGAAAGTG